>JAITQU010000072.1 GCA_031288735.1 Christensenellaceae bacterium | reverse complement strand
TTAAACGAGAGACAAGTTAAAAAAATCTTTGGTTTAAGTCTTTAAAATTATTATTGCTAGCACATCCGATTTTGCAAATTAACACCATTTTTTAATACTCACTACCAAAGACAGGTTATCTTACGCACCTCAATCTTGTCGCAGACCACCAATTGCTATAAATCATTGTATCAATAGATGGTGGATTTTTTGGTACCCCCAAGGGGATTCGAACCCCTAATACCGGCGTGAGAGGCCAGCGTCCTAACCATTAGACTATGAGGGCATGTTTGTTTATAAAAACAGCTACTCTTTTTTCGTTTCTCTTTCCTGCCTTTGAACATTTATGATCTATACTAACGTTTCTAGAAAAAGATCTCAACAATCTTAATTTGTTTTAACACTCTTGTGAAACTGTTTCTCTATTACTGCCTTATTATATACAGATGATGTCCAGTTGTCAATTACTTTGACATCTTCCATTTATGTTTTGTCAATGTTTTCAATGTTGGTTACTGTTCCCCCCTCAACTGAATTAATTGTTAATGTTGATAAATTCAAGACGCATTTCTTAAATTGCTATTTAAAAGAGCTTTTTCTACATTTGAATCGCTTATTGCTGTGTCTTTTCCCGCTAAAGTGCTGACCTTTTTCACATATCACGCAAATGATGGACAGGGAGCATGTTTTTCCATATGGGGGTGTGAGCAGCAACCAATGTTTATTGTAAATGCGTTTTTCTATTTCATCGAACAATCGTTGTATCTGTTTTTAACTAGTTTATGGAGTTATCTATTGTGGATTGCGCTTCAATTAGATGTTTTCCAATACTCTCAAAGCCATTTCGTTTGTGTTAACTATTGTGCAACCGCTCGCATTTATGTCAGAGGTCCTATATCCTTGATCAAGTGTCTTAATAACGGCTTGCTCTATACTTTTTGCTGCACTATCCTCGTTTAATGAATAGCGTAGCATCATTGCCACCGACAATATTGTAGCTAACGGATTAGCTATATTCTTCCCTGTAATATCAGGAGCCGATCCATGTATAGGTTCATATAGACCTAACGTAGAGTAGCCAATCGATGCTGAAGGTAACATTCCTATTGACCCTGTTATTTGAGAGGCTTCATCGGATAAAATATCTCCGAAAATATTGTTTGTTAATAATACGTCAAATTGCCCAGGATTTCGCACAATTTGCATTGCGGCATTGTCGACATATAAATGCATCAATTCCACTTCGGGATATTCTTTCTTTACATTAATAACTATTTCTCTCCAGAACCTAGATGATTCTAACACGTTTGCTTTATCAACAGAGCATACCTTCTTCTTTCGTTTCATTGAAGCCTTAAAGGCAACATGCGCTATTCTCTCAACCTCTTTTTGTGTGTATTCTTCGGTATCAAATGAAGACAGACACCCATCTTTCATACGTCTTCCACGCTCTCCAAAATAAATCCCGCCTGTGAGCTCGCGCACAACCATAATGTCGAGACCGCCATCTAGAATATCTGCTCTTAGAGGAGAACTCGATTTTAGAGCATCATATACAATAGCGGGACGCAAATTAGCAAAAAGACCAAGTGCCATACGTATTCCTAGTATGCCTTTTTCAGGACGTAGCTCACCTGGCAGGTTGTCCCATTTTGGTCCTCCGACAGCACCCATTAAAACAGCATCGCTTTCCTTGCAAATATTTACTGTTTCTTCAGGTAGTGGATTTCCTGTTTTGTCGATTGCGTCACCACCAATTACGGCTTCCTTAAATATGATATCAAACTTAAACTTAGATGCCACTTTTTTGAGAATGCTAACCGCTGCACATGTAACCTCTGGACCTATCCCATCACCAGGTAGAAGCGCTATCTTATACTTTTTATTCATTATAGTTGCTCCTTAATTATATTATTTCTAATATCGAACAATAACAACATGCATTTTAATACTGTTATATCTCACATAAATTTATATTAATGTCAGTTTGATTTTGTTGTTTTAAAACTGAGCATTTATACGTTTATGTAAGAAATTTGTTAGGATTAATAACAAATTCATCTAGTAAAAAACTACTTTAATCATGTTGTATTAGAGTTTAAAACACATTGAATTGACGTTATAACTACAAAGAAATTAATCATACTTTGTATTAAAGCATTAAAGTGACGGAGTTTGAACTACAAGATTTTAGTTCTAGGCGTATGAAGTTTAATTTTCTCCGTTTCTATCTGTCCAAATGTGGACAGCTTCAATTAGTTGTTTTAATATAATTAATCAACCCACCTGCTTTAATTATTTCTTGCATAAATGGTGGAAACGATTCAGCCTTATATGTTTTTTTTGAGCTCAAACTATTTATTATTCCCGCTTCAAGATCGATCTCAAGAATATCACCATTGCAGATTTCTTGAACTGCCTTTGGACATTCCAAGACTGCTAACCCAATATTTATTGCATTTCTATAAAATATTCGCGCAAAATTTTCAGCGATTACGCATCCGATTCCAGAGGCTTTTATTGCAAGTGGTGCATGCTCTCTGCTTGACCCACAACCAAAATTTATCCCAGCTACTATTATGTCGCCATCCTTTACTCTGCTTGCGAACTCTTTGTCAATGTCCTCCATGCAGTGGCTTGCGAGATTTTTCTTGTCTGGGTTGTTTAGAACTCGTGCTGGAATTATAACGTCTGTATCTACATGATTCCCATAACGATGAACTGTTCCTTTTACCTTCATTTTTGTGCTCCTGTGTGTTATTCTAAAATAAAAACAACGTTGTACATTAGTTTTAGAGTTGAATATCGTTTTTAATCACACCCTTTTCTATCTAAAGGGTTTGCTATTTTGCATTGTTACATGAAACTGTAATTTGAAAGCTTGTCTGGTGAAATAATTATTCCTGCAACTGCAGATGCCGCAGCTATAGCAGGAGAAGCAAGATAAACCTCGCTTTTTACATGGCCCATCCGCCCTACAAAATTCCGGTTTGTTGTAGACACGCACCTTTCACCTTCTGCTAAAATCCCCATATGCCCACCAAGGCATGGTCCACAAGTAGGAGTGGATACAGCAACTCCAGCATCAACGAATACTTCCATGATACCTTCTGTAACACACTGTTTCCAGATTTTTTGCGTTGCCGGAATTACTAAGCACCTGACATGTGATGCAATTTTTTGGCCTTTTAGAATTTGTGCCGCTATGCGCATATCCTCCATGCGTCCATTCGTGCAAGAACCTATTATTACTTGATCAATTTTTATATTTAATTTCTCTGTTTCTTCTATAGTTTTTGTATTTTCTGGCAGGTGCGGGAAAGCTATCATTGGCGTTATTTCCTTAAAATCCATAACTAATTCCTTGCAATATTGAGCATCCTTGTCAGCGACATATTCACTCCCTCCTGTTGCTCCACACTCTGCCAAATATTCCCGCGTTTTTTCATCAACTGGAAAAATTCCGTTTTTTGCACCAGCCTCAACTGCCATGTTTGCAATAGTAAATCGCTCATCTAAGCTAAGCTCTGAAATATCACCAGTGAATTCTAATGATTTGTATCTTGCTCCATCTACGCCTAACTTTCCTATAAGCCACAGTATCGCATCCTTGCCAGACACGAACTTTCTTTTTTTTCCTTTTATTAGTATTTTTATTGCTTCTGGGACTTTAAACCAACATTTACCTGTAGCCATGCCAGCGGCCATGTCTGTTGATCCAACCCCTGTAGCAAATGCGCCCAGTGCACCATGAGTACACGTATGTGAATCGGCACCTATGATCATATCACCTGGTTTTATTAGACCAATTTCTGGCAAAAGTGCATGCTCAACGCCTACACGTCCAACCTCAAAATAGTGCTTTATATTAAATTCTTTCGCAAACTCACGTGTTTTCTTTGCTAGACTCGCAGCTGCAATGTCTTTATTTGGAGTAAAATGATCAGGAATTAATGCTACCTTGTTTGTGTCAAATACTTTATTCACACCCATTTTGTAAAATTCATCAATTGCTACTGGTGCGGTTATATCATTACCAAAAACAAGATCTAGCGAGCATTCTAATAATTCTCCAGCATTTACAGAAGCCCTGGCACTTTTTTTAGCCATTATTTTTTGCGTCATTGTCATTCCCATAACGTTTCACTCCTTGACACTTAAGTGTCTTTCTTTGTTAAACCTTATCTCAAATAGTTAAAATTTAATTACGATTTTTATGGGGCTCGTTTAAAGGCATTTTTAAATATCTACTTTTTCAACAAATATTTTAGAACTCACTTTGTTCTTTATGCACTGTTTAAAAACCCTTGCTTTTTCATCGATGTCCGCAACCTCTTTTTTTATACTTATCGCTGAGATTCTTCCGCTCTATTTACAGCATTTATATAGGCTAGTATAGATGCTGCTATTACATCGTGAGAGACACCTTTTCCTACAAATATTCGATCGTATTTTTTAATTCTCACAGTCACCTCGCCTAGAGCATCTCGTCCCTCTGTGACTGCTTTTATTTCATATGCAGAAAGAGGCCACTCTCCTCCTATTATCTTCGTTATTGCATTGTATGCAGCATTAACAGGGCCATCCCCCACAGCGGTTTCCGTATACTCATTATCCTTATAGCTTAGTGTTATTCCTGCTAGAGATTTAATTTTATTACCTGTCTGTAATTGAAAACTCTCTAATCTATAGGTTTCTCTTACATCCTGTGTGCGATTACTGATCAAAGCTTCGATATCATCATCTGTGATTTTCTTTTTCTTGTCTGCAAGATCCTTAAATCTCAGGAATGCGCTCTCTAATCCGTTTTTGTCAAGCTCATAGTTTAAGGTTTTAATGTGTGCTGCAAATGCATGCCTACCAGATAATTTACCCAACACTAATGTGCTTTCTGTTTTTCCAACAGATTCTGGTGTCATTATTTCATATGTTAATGGATTTGCAAGAACCCCATGCTGGTGTACTCCAGATTCATGCGCAAATGCATTATCTCCTACTATTGGTTTACATATAGGTATTGGTACTCCTGTCAGCTTCGAAACACGCTTTGCTGTACGATATATTGCGGTTGTATCAATGTTATGCGGGATATGCAATATGTCTTTTCGTGTAGTGATTGCCATTATCACTTCTTCCATCGAACAGTTTCCAGCTCTCTCGCCTATCCCATTAATGGTTGTTTCAATCTGTCGTGCACCATTTTGCAATGCTACTATTGTGTTGGCTACAGCAAGTCCCAAGTCATTGTGACAATGCACACTTATCACTGCTTTTTCTATGTTTGGTACATTGCGCTTAATTCCTGCAATGAACTCTCCAAATTCGTTGGTTATTTTGTATCCTACTGTATCTGGAATATTTACAGTGCTTGCGCCAGCATCGATTACTGCTGTGAGAATTTTATACAAGAATTCTGGTTCGCTCCTGCTGGCATCCTCACATGAAAATTCGACATCGTCACATAAACTTTTTGCAAACCTCACACAATCAACCGCTTGCTTAAAAACGTCATCTTGCTTCATTTTTAATTTATACTTCATGTGTATTTCAGATGTCGCAATAAAGACGTGAATTCGTGGTTTCTTTGAGTTTTTAACGGCTTCCCACCCTCTCTCAATATCTGATATGACACAACGACAAAGTGCAGCAACAGAGCAAGAGACTGATTGTGCAACTCCTTGTACTGCTTCAAAATCGCCGTTTGAAGAAGCGGGAAAGCCAGCTTCTATTACATCAACACCCAAAGCCTCGAGCTGCTTTGCTATTTCAATTTTTTCTTGAAGATTTAAATTCACACCTGGTGTTTGTTCTCCATCTCGCAAGGTTGTGTCGAAAACAATTAATCGATTGTTTTTTTCCATATTTATGTCCTTCCTTAAATTTAGGCAATACTATATTATTTGTCTATTAGCTATGTCATACAAAAATGAATTGCCGATCAACAATTTAGAGTGTAGTTGTCTTGCAGTGACGTACTCCCGCCGCCTAACGCCTATCAGCACCGAGTGGGCTTTTATGTTTTTACATTTACACTCCCAGAGTTGTTAGCAATATACTAACATAAATGAACGCTAAAAAACAACTGCTTACTACTATTAGAACTGCTATTGCTTTTTTTAGCTCCCTAAAACCACCAGTACTCGGCACTTAAATGATAAAATATGCCTTTAGAGTCTAATCGTAGCTCTATTATTCTCGTGAATACTCCCGCCGCCTAACGCCTACGGCGTTTGAGTCGGGGGCTTCTTGGAAACTCCCACTTACGGCAGGATGTTTTAGAAGCTATCCCCGTGTGTCCCACGCTTCGATGTAATGCGCTATGAGGTGAGTTATCGAAGACCTTCTAGCCGAATGATTATTGCTATCCAAGTCCTCTTAAAAATCAGGCCTCCCTTATATGCACTGCTTCATTCACAAATTCTCCGAAGTGTCAATACAGGACGGTCGAACAAGGTGTGCGATTCATCTCTCCGCCTATAGAGGCGGGAAACTTTTCACACATAAGGTTAAATATTTATCCATTAGTGCATAGCATAAGTAATCTCAGATCAAAAAGGTTTACTTAATGCAAGCGATATTGAAGTTGACATTCAAACACGACAAAACGAGTCCGTGATTGATTACCTAAAATATCTCGTTGGTTGCATGAAAGACAGTTCAGAATTCATACAACCTACGCTATACATGCTTTGCTTTGATGGCGATGTGCTTGGAATAATGGGCGGAGCATATCTAAAACTTGTGAGGACGGATGAGCCTACTAGCCCCGACGAATGGACTGTGGATGTAGGATATCCAGGCACGACAGATGTGTTCGATTTTAGATTGACTGAGCGTGGCATGTATTCGATTCTCTACAAATACGAGCAACAACTAGATTGGCTTGGGGCAAATGTTACAATGCGTGAATTAAACGAGAAAGGACAGATTGTAAATTTAGCAAGGCATCCACTAGCGATAGATCCCCATCTCAAAAAAACAACTGACGTGGCTGCAAACTGGTGGTCACAAATGGTCAATTATCCTATCAGTGCAATTCTAACAATTCGAGGATTGATACGGCCAAGCATATTAACGACTGCAGTAAATATTAATCACTGGTTTTATGGTCAGAAGTTTTCTACGAGCGGTAGATATCGAATAATTAGTGATACCGTGCGCCTTAGCGGCAGCGGATTTTTTGAAGATATTGGATGTCTTAGAGTATCAGGATGAGCACAAAAAAGAGATAAAAACCTTAAGATATAAAAAAAGTATCAAAATTGACAACAGTATAAAAATGCTGATGTATTGAAAAAACGGCACAGAAACACACAAAAAATACTAAAAAGACAACGAAAAACACTAAATTTAAAGTTTTTAAAATAGGTACAAAAAAGTCTTCACCTACGGGTTTTAATGTTATATAATGGTTAGGGTGTCAAAACCTACAACTAACTGTTCAGGGATGATAATAACCAATGTCGCCGAAGCGAGACCAAAATGAGACTTTGATTATTTTCAGTCAATCCTTACTTTAATACGCTAAAAGTGATATAATTATATGCATAAATCATCGAGGTAATCACATGTCTTTTCAATACAATAACGCTGAGCAAATATCAATGTTTGATAAAA
>JAITQU010000055.1 GCA_031288735.1 Christensenellaceae bacterium | reverse complement strand
TTTTGTTCGACAGTACTTATTTTCGATGCAGGATGTAAAATGCGTCCAAATACTAGTAGTTTGAAAAATCCGTAAACATCATATTCAATCTTTCTCATGCTTTTGTTTAAGTAGAAGAGACGTTTGATTCCCAACTCATCAATAATTCGATCTAAAAATTGGTGAGAATAAATTTTGGGGTGTCCCAAACAAGACAATCCTCCTTCCTCTATAGTGAATTCATACTTTTTCTTTTGTTTCTGCATTGAACAATATGGCAATAACGCTGGAATGAGTGGATTTCCATTCAAAAATGACTCGCGAAGCCGCTTTAAATAATCTGGTTTTCCATCGTCAAAATTACTCAGTGCTCCGATGTTAAGCACCGTAGTCTTTTTGCAGACGGAATAACCATCCTTATTTTTCACACGTAAAGATTTACCAAGTTTCAGATATTTTCTACCATTAGTTATATTAATTTCAATATACATAAAAACACCTCCATAGATTGACATCTGCACATACAAAATAATATATCACAGCATGCAAAAAAAAGCAAGCATTTTTTGCTTGTTTTTTAAAATATAAATTGTTTTTATTTGATTTTGCTTGATTCATATAGTAAATATTGCGTTAGTTTAAATCAGCAAGTGGCAAACTCAGGAGAAAAATCTTTTCACGAGTATTGCTGAGATCTTTGATCGCTAATCTTTATACTTTGGAATGCAAACATATCCAACTCGGCGATGTTATTAAAACATTGCCTTTTTTCATATGGGGTGTGAACAGTAACTACACCAGTCTTTCACTATTCCATTAAGTCTTGTTTTCCTTGCGATGCTGTAGTTAATATGGTATGATGCTTATAAGTTTTATCAATATAAGTTAGAGGTATAATATATGCCATCAAATGCTTTTCATTATTATTTTGCTAAATGTGTTTATGATAAGATGCCTGATGAGATTAAACATACCATTGATACCGACAAATCTTCCTACTTGCTTGGCGGCCAGGGACCTGACATTTTATTTTATTTGAAAATTTTACGAAATATAGATGATCCTCTCGGCTCAAAAGTGCATTCTTCTTTTTCAACACTTGAAATGTTCGAGAGCTCGGCAATATATATTGATTCTACTACTTCCGATTCCATTTTTCCATTTTTGTTAGGGCAATTATGCCACTACGCTCTCGATGCAAATGTTCACCCATATGTCTATTTTCGTGAATTGGATGATCCTAAATTTTGCGATAAGGGAACTGAAAAATTTTATCACATCAACTTTGAAGCCGCTCTAGACTACATTTGTATAGAAGAATATCAGCATAAGAATTCTAGACGTTATCGTAGTGCTAAGCATGTCAATATTTCATCTAATGCGTTAGATGAAATAGGAAAATACTATGAATCTGTAGTTGCACCCATGGCAGATGAAACACTCAAAGCATCCGAGGTAAAGCGTTGTATCCGACTGATGCGTTTCGCATTGAGACTATACGATGATAGAACAGGAATTAAAAAAATACTCTTTTCCCTACTTGAGCGAATTTTTAAGATCCCCCGATATTCATCAGCTGTATTACGTCCACGCAAACTTCGCTCTGATGCTGACTATATGAACTTAAATCGCACAGCTTACCCCAAACACGGCAATAGAACTGGACTTATAGTTTTAACAGTCGATGAAATGTTTAATTTTGCTATTCGAGATGCCGTGATTCTTATAAATAACTTTCATGATCGAATTGTCAAGAAAACACCTCTCGATGCAAATCTCTTTTTGAGAAATTACGCTGGTAGTTTAAAGCCAGATAAAAACTAAATTTAGCTTTATTTTGTAATGCCTTTAAATATATCAAATATTAGATCAAATTTAACCTTATGCGTGAAAAGTATCCCGCCTCTATAGGCGGTGAGATGAAGGCACACCTTGTTCGACCGTCCTGCATTGACACTTCGGATAATTTGTGATAGAATCAGTGCATATAAGGGAGGTCTGATTTTCGAGAGGACTTAGATAGTAATAATCATTCGGCTAGAAGGGCTTCGATTACTCACCTCATAACGATTACATCGAACCGTGCGACGCACGGGGATAGCTTGGTAAAACATCCCGCCGTAAGTGGGAGTTCCCAAGAAGACCCCGACTCAAACGCCGTAGGCGTTAGCGTCGGTAGTACGTCACATTTGATATAAGTTCCTAAGTTAGGAGAATAATATGGCACTTGAAGAAAACTTAAAGAAATTAGATGATATGGTGAGCAAGTTAAAAAACTCTGCTGTCACAATTGATGAAGGCCTAACAATTTATACTGATGCACTTAATGTAGCAAAGCTTTGCTTGGATGACATATCAAAAAACGAATCCCAATTGAAACTCTTATTAGAGGAAACCTCTAAAATTCTGCCGATCTCTGACGCCAATGAATAACGCTTTCGTTGACCTAACTAGCTTTGATAATTCGCTATCACTTTTTCTAAAAAAAACCAAAGTCAATTGTGATAGTATTTTATTTTCTGCTATAGAATATGCACTAAATGGCGGTGGGAAACGAGTTAGGCCTTCCCTTATGCTTCTTACTGCAGCTGTTTTAGATGTGCCTCAAAGCATTGTTATTCCTTACGCTCTTGCTATTGAATGCATTCACACATATTCACTCATTCATGATGATCTGCCCGCTATGGACAATGATGATTTTCGACGTGGTCGCCCGACAGTACATAAGGTATTTGGTGAAGCTATCGCAATATTGGCTGGCGATGCACTTTTAAACTCCGCTTACGAAATACTCCTAGAACAAATTCTTGAAAACACAAATCAAAATTTAATTGAAGCTTCATTCTCTCTTGCAAAAGCCGCTGGTGTTTTTGGTATGGTCGGAGGTCAAGCTTCGGAGCTCGTTTTCTCTTCCGCTAACGAACAATTTGACAAAAATGCAGAAAAGAATCTTTTTGAAATCTATGCAAAAAAAACAGGCGCGCTTATCATAGAATCCATAAGCATTCCATGTATTTTAGCATCTATTCCACCTATTCATTTTCAAACATTTAGAAGCATTGGTAGATCGCTTGGACTCGTTTTTCAGTTAACTGATGATATCATAGACACAATATCAGGTGTTGACGATGGAGAGCTTACTATCGTAAACTATATAGGCATCGACAGTGCTAAAAACCTTGTTAAAGAAAAGCAGTCTGAAATTATACAATCTTTTTCTAATCTACCATACCAAACAATTAGTTTATCTAAATATATTAATACGCTCTGTGATAGGACAATATGAATGTTGCAACTTGATTATAAGTAGTGTATAATGTAATTGATCAATGGCACAGTATTCTAGTCAGGTACGATGCGACTGAGGACGGGGTTAAAATACCGTTAAAGAGCATATCGATGAAGTTCCTTGTGCTGGCTTGGTTTGCCCAAAGCTGGGTTGGTGCTGGGAGTTAAGATCTTCGGGCGTTTCGTAATGGCATACGAGAGCCGACCCGATTTTCGTGGAGACCCGTCCCGGTGGTTTCGACTACTGGTCGGGAATAAACCTGTATTGCGGTAAATAATATCTGTGTGCAGTGTAGCTTGCTTTGAGTGGTTTGTGCGGATAGGTGAAATCAGACAATGGTCTTTTACGCGAACGGTAGTTGTCTCTGACCTTGAAACTCATTACTGCAAAAGAAGATAGGTTGTATCAAACTCTGTTAAAGAAAATTTCTAGGCTGTTCAAAATGGGGATTATAGTGTGTCCTAAGTGGCGATTCGGTTATGTTTTGAGTAATCAAGCGTTATGAGATTTAAAAGGAAACTGCATGTTCGGCGACGGCATGTATCTCGTAGGGAAATCCTACCGAACCTGAAGGCGCAAGGTTTATCCATCTTGAGCCATTGATCTATAGCAATATAAACAAACCTTACGTTTACAAATATAAAGCATAGCATTTCATGCTCAGTGACGTACTTCCGACTAACGCCTACGGCGTTTGAAGCGGGGCTTCTTTAGAACTCCCACTTACGGCAGGATGTTTAACCCCGCTATCCCCGTGCGTCCCACGGTTCGATGTAATGCGCTATGAGGTTAGTATTCGAAGCCCTTCACACCGAATGATTATTACTATCCAAGTCCACTCGAAAATCAGACCTCCCTTTTATGCACTGATTCTTTCACAAATTCTCCGAAGTGTCAATACAAGACGGTCGAACAATGTGTGCGATTCATCTCACCGCCTATAGCGGCGGGATACTTTTCACACCTAAGGTTAAACAATGTATGTTTTTCTAAAATTTATTTCACGCATCGCTTTTTAGAATATAGTGCTTTTCTACTCGAAAGGTGGTACAATTTGATCTAAGGAAGAATTGAACCTACTGTAAATGTCCCAACCCACGCTTTAACGTCAAATGATAAGGTTAAGATTAAATGAGCCACCTCAACTCTTTGCTTACTATAATCAGTAATGGGCTTCCAAATGGCGGCATTCTGCTAAACACTTGCAACTATATCTTGTCTAACGCATTTGTTGAATTGAAAAATGTTTAGGTGAACAATGACAGAAAAAAAACCAACCACACAAAAAAATGATAATATGGATTCTAGAGACCCCTTGCCTATCAATCATGCAGAGCTAGAGCAAAGCGACATTGTTTCAACTAATGAATTCGTTTCGAAGCCTGAAAAAATTGATCAGCATACCAAACAAAAGAAGCATCTCTCAAAAATAACTGTTTGGACGATAAAAATAACTATTGTTACTTTTATTTTGTCCTGCTTTTTTTCATATATTTCTGAAATAACAACTAGTAATACTCATCTTGCTATATCATTTCTACTTCTAATCTTTCTCATTTGCGTAAACATCATATTCGATGCTATTTCCGTGGCAACTACTGCATGCGAATTAGCTCCACTTTTATCTATGGCGTCTAGAAAGATAAAGGGCAGTAAAACTGCAGTTAAACTAGTAAAAAATTCTGAACGCGTCAGTAACATCTGTGGTGATGTAATTGGAGATATTTGCGGCATAATTAGTGGAGCCTGTACGGCAGCAATTGTTCTTAAAGTAATAGAGATTGGAGATTTTAAAAGTGGTGAGTTTTTAATTAGCATCATTGGCTCAGCTATAGTAGCTGCGCTTACAGTTGGAGGGAAAGCTATATTTAAAGAAGTGGCAGTTAAAAACTCAAAAGAAATAGTAATGTTTGTAGCTAAGTTGATAAACCTTGTAAGTCATCGAGGCTGACCATGCGCTTAGATATGTTTATGTGCGTTAGTGGACTTTCTCGTTCAAGAACTCATGCTGCCAACTTAATCAAATTAGGACTTGTTAATCTAAATGGTGAAGCTGAATTTAAGGCCTCTAAGGATGTATGTGAATCTGATTTAATTTGCATAGCACCCCATGTCAACTACGCTTCACTAGGCGGTATTAAGCTAAAATATGCATTGGATTACTTCAAACTTGATGTTAATGGTCTCATAGCTATCGACATAGGTGCATCTAACGGTGGATTTACTGATGTTCTAGTTAAAAATGGCATTGCAAAAGTTTTTGCAGTTGATGTATCAGAGTGTGCACTTCCCCCTGAAATTAAAAATCTTGAGTGCGTTGAGGTGCGAGACAAGCTCAATGCAAGATATTTATCATTTGATGATATTGGATTAAAAGCTGATATTATCACAATCGATGTTTCGTTTATCTCGCTAAAACATATTTTCCCAGCCATTTTACAGTTCATGAAACCTATGTCTAAAGTAATCGCATTAATCAAGCCACAATTTGAGGTGGGGCAAAAATTTTTAACAAAGCATGGTATTGTTGTAAATAATCGGACTCGAGAGGTTGCTGTTCAAGAAGTAGTTAGCTTTGCTAATGCTCTAGGACTAATTTCTCTAGGGCTAGTTGAGGCACCACACCCTTTTTTAAATAAAAATCAAGAATATTTGGCGTGCTTAGTTTCTAACAAAGCTAACATGCTCTAATTTAAATTATCGCATTACAAATACTTTTTTTATTGCCTACTGTAGACATCATTTAATATTTTGATTTAAGTTTTTGCCTTAAGAGTGTTTTTTGTATTCACTCTAGATCTCAAAAGGTACTATGCATAGAAATCCAAGAGGTGCTTTTTTATCAATAATATCTCCTAGAAGTAAAAAATTCACCTAGCACAACATTTCCACTTTTAGACGGCATTCTTTTATACACTTTCTTACTTTTCACATTGCTTAAGGATTTCCTCTGCAGATTTCTTATCTCTATTAAATCTTCCTAGTCCTAGCAAGCAGTCGGCTTTTTGAAA
>JAITQU010000051.1 GCA_031288735.1 Christensenellaceae bacterium | reverse complement strand
TGTTCACACCCTATATGAAAACAACAACAAAATTAATTGAGAATTACGCTAAATCTAAAATAAATTTTAAAAATTGTTGTTTTAAAGGGCATTTTCGGCATTTGAAACGATATGTTGTGACCTTATCGTTAAAACGGTGACATTATCTAAGATATCATATAGCGTGTGAACAGTAACTTTTAACAATGTAAAAAGGTCTTTTCTTTTTAGAATTCCATTATATTTGAACGTTAAACCCTCTGAAATTGAGCATCCTTTCTTAAAGTAAAACCGTTTCATGTGTTCTACTTGATAAAGGTAAGTTCTTGTGTCCCATCGACACACTACATAGATGAAGTGTTTAGTAGGATCTCACATTGAAAAACGCCAATATCGATTGCTTATCATAAAAATAAGGTTCTTTAAACTTACTTTGCCGTAGATGTTCTTTTATTGTCAGTCTGGATATTTTCTAGACCACTCCTTCTTTAAACTCAAAACATGACTACCCTTCGTAGTATGAAAGCAGTATATTCCAAAAAGCGATACTTGTCAATATAATTTAAAAAGCATTATCCATTGCTTTGTTTACTAACTATACTACTACATATTTTTCGTTTGTAAGGAGCCCTTTCTCTTGTTTATTATACATCATTAATGATTTTCATTATTTTAGCATCCCATTCAACAATCTTACTTGTTACAAATTTGTCAGGGATAGACAATCCAATTTTATATATTTTGTTCATTTTCATCAACATATCGTTTAGTTTGAATAATAACGAAAAATGCCCTTTTAAAGCTTTTTTCGCTTTTTGTATTAGCGTTAACTTTAACATCCCACCCCGCGAAACAACAGCAAAATCAGCATCGCTTATAAGATTAGATCCGATGATGTCATTTAAAATAGCACTATCCTGGCCTAGTATCCACCTCTTCATATAATCAATTGCTAAATGCTGAGCCCCAAAGGTTCTGAATACTGCTACCTGGTATTTCCATAATTTGTCAACTGCATCATTACTAGCTTGACTTATTACATCAGCTAGTATTTTCCCAGCTTTTAGTGAGGATGCCATTCCACTGCCTAGCATTGGGATTGTCATATATGCACAGTCACCTATTAGCGCATATCCGTTTGCTACCATTAGCGTTAGTGGATATCTTACAGGGATAGAGTATATCTCTCCGCATTTGATCAATTGTGAGCCTAAACAAGGATTGTCACCTTTTAAATCTATCAATGCTTTGTCTATATATTCTTTATCGTTTTCCCCAACCTTACCTATTAAGACATCAACACTATCATCTCGGTCGATACACCAGCTTATACCGTCCCCTCCCAAATGCTTTAGATACGCCTTGTTTGTATTCAATTCTGGATCTACAGTAGTACGATTATAGAACGCTCTAAATGCATAAAATATTCCTTTTTTGTCACTTGCTCTAGAAATTCCAAATGATGGCTCAAGTTTGTCACGCAATATTGAATTGGCACCTAGGCTGTCTATAACGAAACCTTTGTAAATAGTGCCGTTGTCTACTTTCACGCCGACCACAGCATTGCTTTCCATAACAGGAGCTATTACTTTAACACCATATCGAATAATGGCACCAGCTTTTGTGGCCCTGTCAGCTAGTACTTGTGAAAAAATCCGTCTGTTTATCGAATAGTCTGTATGTTCTGGTGTCTGTTTCACTCGTGTTTTGTGTACGTTGCCTGGTGAAACAAAAGTCCAAAACCGTTTTTCTTTATAAAACTCTTTTGGTGGCAACGGAATGTTATATTCACTAAATACGCCCTTTTCAATATCGTCTTCCCAATCATAAGAAAGTGTGTCTCTTGCCTTTTGTTCTAAAACAGTAACACTAATACCATGAGATGCTAACTCGTAGGCAGCATTAAGTCCACCTAAACCAGCACCTGCTACTACTATATTTTCTAACATATTTATCTCCTATTCAACACTATTTCCCAAAATTCTTCTAGAAAGCCACAGCTGTCAAGAATTCACTCCTAACTAATATTAGTGAACTGCAAACCATTGATAACATTATATCTTTTTTTCGTTCATATTGTCAATATTGGATCACTCCTATAAGGTTCTGTTTGTGGATATTTTATCGTCGCGCTTTGCTATTTTATCACTAAATTATCATCCTTTAGTAATGAAGATGCATGCAAATCTATATTAAACTACGCTAAAATGTATTATTATCAGACTAGTTATTTATGCACATTACTAAAAAAGCGATTTCAGGAATTATTGCTGGGGAGTGTGTATTAATTTGTGTAAATCGGGGAGGATGGGCAGTCTGAAGTCGATGTTCAGTTCAATTTCGATAGTATCAGTTGCCTTACACCTTCCGAAATTGCTTTAGCAGTATAAAATAGTATAAAAACGTATAATATTATTTATTTATGTTGATTTTGAGAAAAAGTAATTTTTAAAAACTGCTATTTTTCATATAGACTGGAAGTATGAGCAGTAACTTTTAACCGACACATGCATAATAAATGCTCAATTCTTTGACTTAATGACGCTTTGTGAAGTATAATAAGTAAAATTACTACAGGAGATTTTTGAAAATGCTATCGAGAAAACACTTGTGGGTTATTGTTTTAATATCTATATTCCTATTACTTTTTACGTTTGCAATGCTTTTTTTCCCTGCGAAAAGTGGTTTTTTAGAAAGTTCGCCCGCTTTTGCTGATGTTGACTTCAATTTTTTGCTTCCATCTGATGTTCCCTATATTTTTGCTGGTATTCCCCCTGCAACACACTTTACGGTAAAGCAGATTGCCCCAGATACATATGACTTATACAGGACTGCTACTCCTACTGATACTCATGTAGGTCAAAGTAATCTTAAAAATTTACCTCTCTTATGGGAATCAGAAGATGTTCCTCTCAAGACGTTTGAAATTCTTTTTGAAAATGATACAAACCCAGAGGCATTCGTTGATTTTGGTGATAAAACACTAACATTAGCGACCTCTTCAAGAATTATATTGAAAGGCAAAATTACATCAAATGCGGAACAAACAATAGCAGTTTTAAATCAACCTTCTATTTCAGCATCAGACAGGCGATCTTTTATGATCAACGATTCAAATACAGTAATTCAAAATACTTCAGCGACTACTTCATCATCAACTATTTTAGTAGGTCCAACCTCAATGGTGTTTCTAAGAAGCGGAACCATTGAATCTACAAATGGGTCGGCACTTAAGACCACACCATTATCTTATGCGTTTATATATATTAACGGAACAACTATTAGATCTTCTTCAACATCGAATACAACTGCAACAATTATGACTAAACTTACTCAGCGCGAGCCAGGTAAACAACAATTAATGGTTATAGATGGTACTATATCAGCAAATTCTGGCCCCGCAATTATCTGGAACACCCCAGCAGGGCTGGCACAAATTTTTGGCGGAACTATTTCTTCTAATTGTAGTGCCAGTTCATTAGCAGATTCTATTGCTACAGTTATGCTTGGTTTCAATACTGATTGTTATATAGGTCTTTCCGATGTGACACTTAATATAACAAACTCGTCTGGTGGTTTTTATGGTTTTGCACTTGCGGTACTAGATAGTGCTAAAGCTGTTATAAATAATGGCAACTTTAAAGGCACAAGTAATAGTACAACTGCTGGAGGTGCATTCCTAAATTACACCAATAGTGATACTCAAATAAATTATGGGAATTTTTCTGGTGGGACTGGAACTACAGTAAAAATGGGTTCATCTTGGACGTATCCAGCAGTAACTGGAGTGGTGCGACATATTTCTTGTGGTGGAAAGTTGACTATTGAGAATGGTATTTTCGAAGGAACAAAGTCGCAACCTGCATTATCAACATTTTATAATCCTACCACTTCAAATACGTCAACTGGTGACGTTATAATAAAAAACGGAATATTTAAAAACGAAAATCAAGATAAAGACGATAGTATTGATAGCGACTATCATTTCCCAGGTGCAATACTAGCAAGATCTACATCCGCTAAATTATATAAAGTTATAATAGGCGATGGGATAGGAGACGAGCCTACAATTACAGGTAAACGTGTTTGCGTTACTTTGGAAGATTCATCAGTTCTTTTTGTTGGTGGTGCAATATCTAGTACTGGTACTACAACTGATCCACTTAGTACAATTTGGTCCACAATTACGGTCAGTGGCAAGTCGGAATTCGTCGCTACTGGAGGCGTGATTGAAAATAACTCAGCTTCCTCTGTATTCGGTTTAGGAGTTAATCAGGTCAATGAAAATCCTTTAAATATTCATCTTCGTGGAGATACTAAGGTTACCAATAAGTTAGTAGATATGCCTGTTTTTATGAATATTGATGGTGGTTCTTACTTTGAAATATCTATAAGTGAAAATGCTGTTGTAACTGGCAACAATTCTAATTCGAGTCCAAATCAATATGCTTATTATAAAAAATTTGCGAGTGGAGGACTTTTTTCAATTATGAGCTCGCTTGTATTCAACATGGACGGTGGAACTATACAAAACAGTTCCGGTGACGAAAATGCAACTATTTTCGATGTTCCATATCTTAGTTCTACAGCAAATTCGCATGTTATAAATATTACTGGCGGAATTTTACAATTTTCTGATTCTAGTGGAAATTATAACTCTGCAGCAAAGGGCAATATTATACGTCAACGATGGCCTGGTAATATAAAAATATCCGACTCCGCAATTTTAAAGGCTGGCGAAGGATCAGCCATTTATAAGGAATTTCCTTACGATGGTGCCATTGAAATAACTGGCGGTTCCTTTTATAACACTTTTACATCCACTAGCAAGGGTGCGGTTGTTCGTCTTGTTACCTCTGAAGCGTCTTCTAATCGGGTTAAGCCACAACAAATACGCTTTACTAATGCAACCTTAGAAACTAGTGGAGATTATGTTAAAATTATCAAAATTGATCCTGGCACTAAAGCTTATCCTGTAACCACACTGATCGAAGATAGTAATATTAATGTCGATGGTGGATATGGTATATATTACGATTCTGCGTTAGGAAAAACAAATGCTTCTTTAACAGTTAAAAATAGTACTATTTCTCTAGTAAATAATTCTAATGGATGCGGTATATATTATAATAATTCATTATCACCCATTTCTATAATAGGTAACACAATAACTACAGAAGACGGATCAGGAAGCACTACTGCCATCAATATTAACTCTGCATCCTCAGCATCCCTTCTTTTTAATACACTTTACTCTTATTCTGGTACTGCAACAGGAATAAGCACGAGTAGTAGCGTGACAAGTGGCGAAATTGTAGGATGCATTTCAGTAGGAAATGGCAGTAATAACATAAAAACCTCCTTGACAAAATTATTCAAAAATATTTCCGATGACACCTTAAAAGAATATATTTTCAAAAAGAACAGCAATTCCTTTATCATAAAGGATGTCTTTGGCAGATTAATGCTTGATGACGACAGTATTGCTATAGATGCCATAACGGATTCGGATTTAGCAGGCATTGGTCTTTTAGTATCAAACTTAGGAGAGATTTTATCAAGCTCGTTAATAACTCGTAACATTTACGGAAGTTTTGCTGACATTGGAGCTTATGAAATAACTTCAGGACGGCTCTTTAGTGTTGCTGAATATATTAACGGTGAGCCTACTTTAAAAATCTTTGAAATTGGAGTTTTCCAGCGTCTTCCAGAAAGCGCATTCAATTCAAGCGTAATTAATAATGCTTGGTACATTATAGGGAATGATAATCCATGGAATTTTGCTACTGATGTTGTAACAAGTAATATGAGCTTACTTGCAGAAACTGGGACTGGAATAAATACTTCATTAAGCTATACAATAAATGTAAAAGATTATGCAACAGGTAACACTCTTCGTGCAATACCAGCAAACTACGGCGCTTTAGTTTTAGCTAGTGCTGAGACTGCGGGAATAGATACTCAAACAATAAATTTGTATTGGGATTCTAATCTAACGAAAAAAATAGGAGCAAGCGGAAAGTTTAGGTATCTAGCTTCTGGTACTTCATATGAAATTACTGCTTACACTCCAGATACCATTGTAGCATCAACCACAACGCTTTCAGTTACAGGAGAGCCATTTGCCTATAATGATAATAAAACAATAAGTCTCATTGCTACATTCACTTCAGGAATAGCAGGTACGGCAACTTTTTACATCGGTTCCACAAACCTCGGTTCTTCTACTATAAGTAGCGGCGTTGCTACATTTTCACTATATAATAAGGAATACAATGCTGGCAATTATGTATTTAAAGTAGAATCAGACACTGATACGACTAATTCTGCAGTCTGTAACATCACTATAAGCAAGGCATATAAGGACGTAGTAGCCCCAACTGGTTTATCTAGTAAATATGGGCAAACCCTTTCTCTAATTGAACTTCCTGCAAACGCAGAAGGTGCATGGAGCTGGAAATATCCAACATTTTTAGTTGGAAATATTGGTACACCACAACAACACGTATGTTTGTTTACTCCCAACAATTTAGTAAACTATGATTCGAAAGAATTTATAATAATTATAACCGTAGATAAGGCAACTCCACCATACACAGCTCCAGAAAACTTGACCGCAGAATATGCTATGCCATTATCTTCCATATTATTACCCATAGGTTGGTCATGGTCAAACCCTGCTTCACTAGCAGGTGATTTAGGCGCTAATTTGCACGCTGCTTTGTTTACTCCTGCTGATACCTCTCTTTACGACACTGTAAGTTTAAATCTAACTGTAAATGTAGCCCAATCTAGTAATTATGCTCTTATTTCTCCAGTTGGACTAAGGGCTGAATATAGGACTTCTTTATCCAGTATTCTTCTTCTATCAAATCCACAAGGCAATATTTTTGGATCGTGGTCATGGATGGTTTCTAATGTTTATGTAGGCAATGTTGGTAGTGTCACACACCTAGCTCAATTTTCGCCAGATGATTCCACGCACTATAAAGTTAGAACAGGTATTCCCCTCATAGTAACGGTAACCCCTAGCTCATCCATAGGTGATACACAAGATATAACGTTAAGCGCAACATACTCACCTACAGCCATATTAGAAAGCATAAGTCTGACAGGTTACGAAGGATGGGAGTGGGCCTATCCTTCAGATCTAGTAGGAAATGCTGGCACACATAAGCACAGTGCATATTATGACAAAGATCTAAGTGCAACAAATTATATGCGCACCTTGAATGTTTTAACTATAACTGTTACAAAAGCCAATGCGCTGTCAGCACCTACACAACTAACTGCCACACTTGTTTCAACACTACAAATTGCACTTGATCCTATATCTGGTGCGGAGTACAGCATTAACAACACTTCTTGGCAGGATTCAAATATTTTTACATCACTTTCTCCATCAACTACTTATACCTTTTATGCTCGATATAAAGAGTCAACTAATTACCTTGCAAGCTCTTCTATTAATACTCAAATCGCAACATTAAACAGTAACTCTCAGGATCTTTCTCTTGGATTTTCTGGTGGGCCATTTAGTTATGCAGATGGTAAGACGATAAGTTTAATAGCTTCTATTAATAATACCTCAGGTGCAACTGTCGAATTCTTTTATATTCATAATTCAACAGAAACATCCTTAGGTACCATATCGGTTATTAATAACACTGCCGTTAAGTCTATTACTAACAACTCTTATAATGCAGGTGAACATAGGTTCAAAGTTATCTTTTCCGATAAATCTACAATTTGCGACATCTCAATTGGAAAGGCATCCTTTCCTTATACTCTTCCAACTAATCTCGACTCTCCATTTAGTCGAATGTTGTCTAGTGTTAATTTATCTTCATTCAATGATGATGGTGTCTGGACATGGGATACTGTAGATGGCACTTCACCTAGTAATATTCCTGTAGGTAATGTTGGTACTCGTCTTCACCGTGCTACATTTACACCAAACGATATAACTAACTATAACATAGTCAATGTGTCACTAGCGATCACAGTTACACAGATTGACTATTCTGGCTATGCTGTCCCTACTAATCTTACTGCAACCTATGGCGATATGTTAAATAGCGTAAATTTACCTAGTGCAAACTGGAAGTGGAATAGCATCGCTACCGAAACACCCGTAGGTTCTACCGGAACAAGGCAACATAGCGCAACCTTCACACCACCGAGTTCTAACTACAAAACTGTAAATGTTATGCTTTCAATCGCAGTAGGAAAAGCAAATTACTCACTTACAATCGCACAAACACCAACGGATATCTCAAGCATATACGGTTCATATTTATCCTCTGTATCGCTTTCTAAATATAACATCAATGGTCAATGGAGTTGGAACGATAATCCTAGCGAAATTTTGGTAGGAAATGCTGGGACAAGACAACACAACGCAACTTTCACTCCTCAAGACACGAATTATAACGACGTTTCGAGATCTATCACTATCAGTGTACTGCAAGGGGATGACCCGAGCTTAGTAACTCCGTCAACACTAATAGCAACCTATGGACAAACTCTTATTAATATTACTCTTCCTTCTTCTTGGGCATGGACGGATGCTAGTGCTCTTGTTGGAGATGTGGGACTAAATCAGCATTATGCAACATTTACACCCACAGACACCAATTACAAGACGGTTAGCTCACTACTTACTATAACGGTTGGAAAAGCTAGTTATACTCTATTAACTGAACAAATTCCTTCATCTCTTAGTGCTAACTACAATGATAAGCTCCTAACGATAAGTTTGTATGCTTTCAATATCAGTGGCGTTTGGGCATGGAACACTCCAACCAATTCTGTTGGTGCAGTTGGTCAACAAAACCACCTTGCAATTTTCACCCCATCAAATTTCAATTACGCTACTGTATCTAGACAAATCTCTATAACTGTTAACAAATTGAACCTTACCTTAAGTTCTCAACAAATCCCATCAGAGCTTTCTTCTGTCTATGGAGATTATCTTTCAAGTGTTGATCTATCCTCATTCAATATTGGTGGTGTCTGGGCCTGGGATGATAAAGACGAAGCCTCGCCAGAATCAATTTTGGTAGGTAATGTTGGTATAAACTCGTTTTATGCTACTTTCACTCCTACTGATACTAATTACAACCTTGTAAATGTTTTATTGCCTATATCCGTAACCCCTGACTCTGATTATAGTTTCACTACACCTTCGAATCTTTCTGCTACATATGGTCAAACTCTCAACAATGTAGCTTTGCCTGCTGGATGGACTTGGGACGCAACTCTCACTACGAGCGTTGGGAACGCTGGAGTCCAACAACATAGTGCCACATATACACCTCAAGATACAAATTATATGAGTTTTACTGTTTTACTGCCTATTACTGTAGCTAAGGCTAGTCACAGCTTAACTTGGCAACAGACTCCTACTGGACTTGTTAGCACCTTTGGCAATATTCTTGCTAGCATACCTCTTACAGCATTTGATGTTGGTGGGATTTGGCGTTGGAATACTCCTTCGATCCTTGTAGGTGCTAGCGGCAATCAATCACATAATGCTACATTCACTCCCTCTGACTTAAACTACAGCAATGTTGAATCCCTTCTTGTGGTGAACGTAGGTAAAACTAACTTTAATCTGACTATGGCACAAACACCAACAACATTATCTGCAAGTTACGGTTCCTTCATTTCTACTGTTCTTTTAACTGAATTCAATATTAATGGTATATGGGCCTGGGATCAGGTTGGTGAAACCTTCCCAAACGCTATTCCTGTTGGAGCTGTTGGGATAAATTTACATAGTGCGACTTTCACACCAACTGACACTAGTTATAATACTGTCACTACGATTCTTCGCATAAGTGTAGTCAAAGCACAAGATCCTAATTACCAAGTCCCAACAAACCTTACTGGAATATATAGAGCAATGCTATCTAGTGTTGATCTTCCAGCTTCCTGGAGTTGGAATGGTGTTCCAAATGAAACACTAGTAGGAAATCTAGGATCTCGCCAACACAGTGCTACATATACTCCTACCAATGATAATTATTTGACTGTTACTACTTTCCTCACAATAATTGTTAGTCAGGCGGATTATACTCTTTCAGCTTCTCAAATCCCATCTAGCCTTTCAGCTATATATGGGAGCTATTTAACTAGCGTAAGTCTTTCTCAATTTAATATCAATGGTGTATGGACTTGGGATTCTAAGGATAATAAAATACCTAGTGAAATTCATGTAGGAAATGCGGGAATCTCTCATTTCTATGCAACATTCACTCCTACAGATAGTGGGTATAATAGCCTATCTTCGAACTTAGCTTTAACTGTAGTTCAAGGAACCGACCCAGACTATGAAGAGCCCTCCCTTGAAGCAACCTTTGGACAGATGCTAAGCGATGTCACCTTAACTTCTAATTGGGAATGGACTGGTAATGCTAATGCAATCTCTGTAGGTAGCGCTGGAATTAATCAGCACAGTGCTACCTTTACTCCTACAGATCCAAATTATGCAAGTGTTACTACAATGCTCGAAATAACAGTTAATAAAGGAGATTATTCACTACAAACAGAGCAACTACCAACTGGACTATCTTCACTCTATGCTAGCAAATTATCATCGATTAGCCTCTTCCCATTCAATATCGATGGTACATGGTCTTGGGATAATAAGGACTCTCTTGTCGGCCAAGCTGGGATACAAAATCACTATGCAACATTCACACCTACTAACAGTAATTATAGTAGTGTTAATGAACTTCTTTCAGTATTAGTTACAAAAGCTGAATATGTTCTTGCTGAAAATCAACGACCATCATCACTTTCTGCCCCTTATGATAGTTTCCTATCAAGCGTTTCCCTATTGAATTTTAATATAAGTGGTAACTGGAATTGGAATAATAGCGGTTCCTCCACTCCAAACCAAATCCGTGTAGGTAGTATTGGGTTAAATGCGCACAATGCAACCTTTACACCATCTGATACAAGCTACAACAGTGTAAGCATTTCTCTGTTTGTTAATGTTACACAAATAGACGATCCTAATTACACTTTGCCAACTAATCTTACTGCAACCTATGGTCAAATGCTAAGCAGTGTTTCTCTACCAGACTATTGGCAGTGGAATGATAGTGCTAACACAATCCCCGTAGGTGGCATAGGGGCGAGACAGCATATCGCTGTTTTTACCGCATCAAGTGCAAATTATAGAAGTGTTACTACTCTACTTACAATAGCAGTTACTACGGGCACTTATACACTAGCGTCCTCTCAAATACCATCTGGTCTCTTAAGTGTATACGGAAATCTCCTATCTAGCGTTAACCTAACTACATTTAATGTGGACGGCATTTGGGCATGGGCAGTAGAAGACAATAAAACACCTGATGAAATATTCGTAGGCCTCGTTGGCGATAACTCTCATAGAGCTATATTTACACCTACTGATACTGGGTATAGCCCACTAAATCAAGCATTAGTCATATCAGTAGTTCAAAGCACTCCTTCTGTTACTATCCCAGCATCACTTACAGCAACGTATGGACAGATGCTAAGCAGTGTTAGCCTCCAAGCACCATGGTCTTGGGATGGCACTCCACAAACTATACCAGTAGGGAATGTTGGAACACAAACGCACAGCGCAACTTTCACTCCATCAGATACAAACTTCAAAAGTGTCACCTCTCTTTTGACTATTAGTGTTAGTAAAGCAAATCTCACACTAGATTCTTCTCAAACTCCTTCAAATATTACTTCGGTGTATGGAAGCATGCTTGCTAGTATAGATCTCTCTCTTTTCAATATTGACGGTATTTGGATGTGGAATAACCCACTTAGCCTTGTTGGAATGGTTGGAAATCAATCACATACGGTAACGTTTACACCTACAAATTTAAACTATAACACTCTACAATCGGTTATCTCAGTAACTGTAACTCCTGCAAATTATACTCTGTCATCACAGCAAACACCAGTATCGCTATCTGCAGTTTATGGAACCTATCTCTCTTACGTATCCCTGTCTTCATTTGATCTAGATGGTATTTGGAGCTGGAATTCGCTTGCTGATACCCTTCCAGATGCTATTTTTGTAGGAACTGTTGGATTAAAATCTCATAGTGCAACCTTTACTCCTAACAATACAAATTACTATCCCAAAGCTACTACATTAGTCATTAATGTAATTCAAGCACCTCCATCTTTCACAGTTCCTCAAGCTCTTAGCGCAATTTATGGGCAGATGCTGAGTACCGTTTTATTACCTGATGAGTGGGCTTGGATTGGAGATCCTCTTAACACTCCTGTAGGCTCTTTGGGTGCTCAATTACATAATGCTACGTTTACTCCATCCGATGAAAATTATTTAAGCGTTACGACCTTCTTAACAATAACAGTAACGCCTGCCACTTATACTCTTAATGCAATGCAACTACCATCAAATATTTCTGCTGTGTATGGAAATCATCTATCCGATGTAAACCTAGTTTCATTCAGCATTGACGGCATTTGGGCTTGGGATTTGAATAATGGGAAAGGTGCTCTGGAAATACCCGTAGGCGATGTTGGCAAAAATATGCACAGCGCAACCTTTACACCTAGTAATACTGGATATAACAAGGTATCATTAAATATCGAAATCGAGGTTTTACAATCTGACGATCCTAAATATCAGCTTCCACTGAATCTAGAAGCTACATATGGGGAAACCTTAAGCTCCGTTAATCTCCCACTATTATGGGCATGGGATCACCAAACTACAAGTGTAGGTAATGCTGGTATAAATCAGCATAGTGCAACATACACCCCTTCTAATATCAATTATAAAAGTGTTACTGCTATTCTTGAAATAACAGTGAATAGAGCAAGCTACACATTAGAATTATCACAGATTCCTGTAAGTATTATTGCAAATTATGGTGATTTCCTAGCTGATATCGACCTGTCTAGTTTTAATATAAATGGTAATTGGAGCTGGAATACACCATCAAAGAGGGTAGGTGATAGCGGGACTCAGCTCCATTTTGCAACATTCACAAGTACTGACACAAATTATCTACCCGCTGAGCTTGAACTCTCAATTTCTGTAACATCCATTGGTCTCATTCCTTCAACTCCAGATAATGTTTTTGCAACATATGGGGATCTGCTAGATTCAATACCACTCCCTGAGCACTGGACTTGGGATGGGAACACTAGTGAAATTTTAGTGGGGACTGTTGGACTACAAAAGCACAATGCAACATATAATGGGCCTAATTATGTATCGACATCTCAACTCATTAATGTCTATGTTCAAAGAGCAATTCCAGAATTTCCAGAATTTGACCAATTGACGGCCAGTGTTGGTGATGCTCTCGTTTCTGTATCATTACCTGCAGGATTCACATGGAAAACACCAAACACAATCCTAAATCTGGCAACGGCTCAGTCGTTTAGTGCTATCTTCACCCCCGAGGACACCGACAACTACTCAATTGCCACCACAGAAATAATAGTAAACGTAAGCCGTGGAATCCCTAGTTACACACTCCCTACTGACCTTGAAATTAGGTATGCCGATAATTTGATACTAAACCAAATATCGCTTCCCGAAAATTGGAGCTGGGAAACACCACTTGCACTACTAGGCAATGCAGGAGTACGCAATTTTATGGCTATCTTTACACCTACAGATCAAGCCAATTATGAAATCGTATATGAATCGCTCTCAATAGAGATCAAGAAGTCAAACTTCCCTTATATACAAATTCCTTCAAGCAAAGGAGCTAGCTTTGGTCAAAAACTTGCTACTGTAGAGTTAAGTTCTCAAAGCGCTGGTGGTGTTTGGAATTGGGAAAATCCAAATGCTCTAGTTGGCGAAATCGGTGTAAACAGCCATTCTGTGGTCTTTACTCCCTCAGATCAAAGCAAGTATGAATTATATTATGCTGATATTTTGGTCACTGTATCCAAGTCGCAAAACAACGTTGATCCACAAAGCATAGCTATTTCCTTTGTTGTTAGGTCAGAAAGTGAGATTGTTTTAACTCCGATTTCTGGTGTAGAGTATTCAGCTGACAATGGACTATCGTGGCAAAGCTCAAATGTCTTTACAAATCTTTCCGCTGGGGAAAAATACACCTTCGTTGCACGCTTTGGTGAAACCGCTGAATACGTTGCTTCTGGTATATCAGCACCTGTCACAATTGACACAATAAAATTAAAGACATCCCTCTCTGGTGGGGCTGTTGCAGGAATCATAATTGGCTGCGTTGGATTTGTAACACTTGCTGCTGTGGGATATTTTATAATAACTAAGAAATTGAAGAAAAAAAGTTAAGGGGCTTCTTTTTTAAAAAAATCATGGAGGAATAGATGTCAGAAATAACCAAATGTGTTTTCGCACTCATTGGTGGAATAGCAATTTTTATGTTCGGCATGAAATTGTTAAGTGAGGGCTTAGAACACGGAACAGGCAATGGTATGAGAAAATTGCTTTCGAAAATATCCGATAATAGACTTTCAGGCTTATCGGTAGGCACGGCCATTACTGCTATAGTTCAAAGCTCCTCCGCCACTACTGTTATGACTGTTGGGTTTGTAAACGCAGGAATAATGACCTTGTATCAGGCAACCTCTATAATAATCGGTGCCAATATTGGAACTACGGTCACAGGTCTCCTTGTTGCATTTTCATCATTTAATATATCAGTCTATTTCACAATTTTAGCCTTTATCGGTGTTTTCTTTATAATGTTTGCAAAGAACGACAAATCAAGAACGGCTGGTAACATAATGAGCGGTTTTGGATTATTGTTTGTAGGGCTGGAAATGATGGGGGATGCATTTAACAATACAGATATGCGTGAGTCGATGGCAAAGGTGTTTTTAGCCATTGATTTTCCTCTATTACTAGTACTCCTAAGCATAGTGTTTACTGGAATTATTCAAAGTAGCAGTGCTGTTTCTGGTATTATTATTGCCATGGTCGGATCAAATGCAATATCTCTAGACAATGCCATTTTTATCATGATCGGTGCAAATATAGGTACCTGCGTAACGGCACTACTTGCCTCTATAGGTGCTAAGACCAGCGCTAAGCGTGCCGCCGTTATTCATCTATTGTTTAATGTAATAGGTTCAATTGTTTTTTTAACTATCGTATGGATTTTTTCTAAATCTATTATTTCGATTCTTGAAACAATTATGCCGACACCTCAGTTTCAGGTAGCTATTTTTCATACTATTTTTAATGTTATTACTGCTGCAATCGCATTACCTTTTGTCAATCAGCTAGTTAAGCTGTCTACAATTTTAATCCCTGAAAAGACTACTCAAGCGGATGCTTCTCTAAAGGTGCAATTTATAGATGACCGGCTCTTGCAGACTCCATCAATTGCTATTGAGCAAGTTGATAATGAAATAAAACGTATGGCAGATAGTGCTAAAGACAATTTCAAAAGAGGTGTAGCAAGCGTACTTAGCTGTGATCTTTCTAATAGATCGATCATAAAATCAACAGAAGAAGAGGTTAACTTTTTAAACAGAGCAATTGCTAAATTTTTAATTAAAATTTCCTCTGTAGCTGTTTCAATCGAAGATGAGTTACATATAGGTTCCCTTCACCATGTCATTAATGACATTGAACGCATAGGTGATCATGCTGAGAACTTTGTCGAGCATGCTGAAGAAATGCTAGCTTCTAATATTTCATTTACAAACGCTGCTAAAGACGAAATAGGAAACATGTATAATAGATTACTTGTTATGTACGAGCAAGCACTTCTAGCACTCAATACAAAGGACACAAGACTCTTGCAAGATATTTCAGATATCGAGAATGAAATTGACGTTATGAAGCGTCAGTTTTGCGCAAATCACATTACAAGACTCAACGCAGGTGAATGTAGTGTTGATTCTGGACCGTATTTTTATGCAGTCATATCTGCATTAGAACGAATAGGTGACCACCTAACCAATATCGGATTCTCAATCAAGTCTCCCTCTGGCTCGCAACGCGAGGCGCAATCGTTAATGCATAAAAGCCTATACTAAAAGCTCAACAATCATTTCTCTAAAGGATTCAAGGTGTCATTAATTTTATAAGCTAAATCTATATTTTGCTTAATGATTTTTCATCTTCTGTTTCTATAAGTAAAGGCACACTAAATTGATCAATGCATTATAAATTTTTGAAATTGTATAATTAAAGTCTCTCATTTTAGTGTAAGATTCTTTAATAAGACTAATCCTTAAAAAAAAGCCTCGAAATCTATAATTATATAATTTTCCAAAAAGCGACTAATAATCAAAAATGCAATGAAAAGGGCAATGCGATTGAACTATCAAATTGTTTTTTTTAGTCTTTTGTTTTACTAATTGACATTCTTTAGACAACTAGCTGAGGGCCCTTAAACGCTTGCAATTGCAAATCCAATGTGATATATATATTGTATAATCGATGGTGACCCCTTTCTAAATCTAATTGTGAAATGTAATTCTTTTATTGTATATTTGTTTTATCTTGTCTCTTATCAACTAAATAAGCACTACTTAAAATACCTTAGATTGGGAATCGAGCTATTTATAGTCTTAAAGATGCTCAAATACTACATTGAAAATATTAATATTTGTAAATACCATAAATGCGCTCCCGCTCACCTCAAAATTAAGCCTTTTCAGTTATATAGCTTTAGGCTTTTAAATTAAAATGTATTCTAGTGTAGCTTGAGATTTTTTATCCTTACACTCACATTACGATTTTAATAATTTTTAATATTATTATGAATCTAAAAGTATCTATAATTAAAAAGGAGTTTAATATAATGGAAAAAACCATACTGTTTTATGAAGGAAAGGCAAAAAAAGTTTTTCTTACAACTGACCCAAAGGTTGTTATGGTGCAATACAAAGACGATGCTACTGCATTTAACGGACTAAAGAAAGGACAAATTGCTGGAAAGGGCATTGTCAACAATAAGTGCTCAAATCATCTTTTTCAAATGCTAGAAAAGCATGGAATAGAAACGCATCTTATTGAAGAAATATCTGATACTGAAACCTTTGTTAAGAAAGTAGAAATAGTGCCAATTGAGGTTATAGTTCGAAACATTGCAGCTGGCAGTCTTTCAAAAAGATTAAACATACCCGAGGGGACAGCACTTAGTATCACAGTTTTAGAGTTTTGCTACAAGAATGATGAGCTTGGTGATCCGATGATAAATGACTATCACGCTTTAGCAATGAATCTTGCAACTCAGATTGAGCTTGAGATCATCAAGTCTATTAGTTTCAAGGTTAATAGCCTCCTTCGAGAATATTTGTCTGACATTTATATTGATCTCATTGATTTCAAATTAGAGTTTGGTCGCTATGATGGTAAAATAATACTAGCCGATGAAATTTCACCTGATACCTGTAGATTCTGGGATTCTAAAACAAAAGAGAAATTAGACAAGGACAGATTCAGGCGTGACTTAGGCGGTGTTGAGGATGCGTACAAGGAAGTTCTTAGTCGACTAATAGGAGCGAAATAATTTATGGGTCATAGTTGTATGCTGATACCAAATAATGAATTTGGCCGACATGAGGAATGTGGTATTATTGGCATCATTTCACGTAAAGAGCGCGAGATATCAAGAGATATTTATTATGGATTATTTGCTTTGCAGCATCGTGGACAAGAGAGCGCAGGGATTGCTGTTCAGGTGGATAAAACCTCAGTCTCCTATTATAAAAATATGGGACTTGTCAGTGATGTTTTTACCGATGACATTATGCGCCACATTCCAAAATCGCAAACTGGTATAGGGCACGTAAGATATAGCACAACGGGTTCGAGTAACGTTATCAATGCGCAACCTGTTGTCTTCTATGGCCGTCACGGCAGAATGGCAATGGCACATAATGGAAACATTGCCAACGCTGGTTTAATTAAAGAAAAGATGCTTAACGCAGGTCATATTTTCCAAAGCTCTGTTGATAGCGAGGTCATCGCTGCTCTTATAAACTATTACAGCGGTGAGAATATTGAAAAGGGAATAATATATGCCTGTAAGGAGCTTGTTGGTGCGTATGCGCTAGTTGTTATTGCCGAGGACAAATTATATGCTGCTCGTGATCCACAAGGCTTAAAGCCCCTCGTTATTGGACAGCGTGATGGTGATTTCTTTGTTTCAAGCGAATCATGTGGTTTAGATGCCATGGATGCACAAATGGTGCGTGATGTTAAGCCTGGCGAAATCGTTATGATTGGTGCTGATGGGACGCTAAAATCTACAATGATGGATAAAATATTTAGACGCTCCTGTATCTTTGAGTATGTCTATCTTGCGCGGAGCGACTCCGTCATAGATGAAGTGAGTGTGTATGAGGCACGTTATGAATGTGGTAAGCAGCTAGCATTACTACATAAAATCGATGCTGACATAGTGTCAGGGGTTCCTGATTCTGCTATCGTAGCTGCTCGTGGCTATAGTGATGTCAGCGGTATCCCTTACGTGGATGCTCTTGCAAAAAACCGATACGTAGGACGCACCTTTATTCAACCTACACAGTCACAACGTGAATCCGCCGTGAAAATTAAGCTCGCTGCCTTTAAAAATAATATTGTTGGTAAACGACTTATCCTAGTAGAGGACTCAATCGTGCGTGGAACAACAACTAAAAAGATTATACGGCTTTTACGGAGCAATGGTGTGCGTGAAATTCATATGCTAGTAGCTTCTCCAATAGTAAAATACCCCTGCTACTTCGGTGTCGACATGGACACTCGTGAGCAGCTTATCGGCGCATATAAGAGCGAAGATGAAATTTGTGCAGAAATTGGAGCAGATAGTCTACACTATATTCCACTTGCTAACTTAAGTTCAGCCTGCAGTCGTTTAAACAATGCTTGCTTTAGCGATGAGTATTGCAAGGGTTGCTTTGATGGAAACTATCCTCTCAATATTGATAAATATTTCTGCCACAAGGATAGCTTAGAGTAATTTTTCTTTCTAAATATTCTAAATTTTTATCCTTAGATAAAATTTAAATCTAGATAAATCATTTTTAAATCTACTTAATTAAAGTGTTAAGCTAAAAGTTAGTTCATTCAATAATTCAATTGTGTAGTAGGCACCCTCTTATTCATCTTACTAAATCAAAAAAGTTAAAAATCAAGTTATGTTTACTTCTATTGTGTTTAATATATATTATTTTAATGAAGATTGAGGTCATGAATATTATCAAATCAGTTATACTTACGCCTGTTAAAAATATTATGAAAACCGCCCTTAGCCTTTTCATGCCACAACGTGAAATTGGTTATGTCAAATATCGCACACCTAAACTCGAAGGTGTGTGTAATATTTTATTTGATCATTATGCGCCAAAGGATTGCAAACTAAACGTCTACAGGACATTAACAACAACAGCGATTCGTCCTGTGTTTTTCTATGTGAGTCTACTCGAGAAATCGCACCAGCACGCAATGCGCAATGGAATATCCCGATATGTAGCTAAACTTGATTATGTTGTTGTTTCAATCACGTGCTCTGGAAATATTCACTCTTCAATACAGCAATGTGTCTCTGCACTTGCTTGGGCAGAAAAAAACAAAAATAGATTTGGACTAGATCTAACAAAGGTTGTTTTCGGTGGCGATTCTACAGGTGCATTCATAGCTCTATGTACTGCAACACTTGTGTTAAATAAATCGTTTGCTGACTTTTTAAGCTTAAAACAACCAAATATTGGGATTTTAGCAGAGACCTACTTTTCTGGTATATATTCGCCAATAAACACAACAAAAAATCAAAAGCAAAAGACACCTATTAAAAATTCTACCAACTTAGCTTTATTTAACAAATTGAAAATTTCACTGAGTAATCCGATAAAATTACTCCACGAGCACAAAACAAGGATTAACCGTGCTTTAGCAAACGCAGAGGAGCTCTGTCCTCTTAATTATTTTGATGCTTCACATCCTGCATTTTTTATTGCTCATTCAGATTTCGATTCAAAAGCTTGTGGGCAATCTACCCAAATTATGCACAAGATTCTTGAGTTTGGTCTTCCTTATAACGAATTTAGAGCCATTAAATCAGAATGTCCACATAACTGGCAACTTGATATTAGCAATTCGTCTGGACAGTCTTGCATTAATGCCTTTAGTGATTTTTTAACAGCACTTAGAAAAGACCAAAAAAGCATTATTAAAAAGTATTTTGAAATTTAAACCATTTGATCTTAGGTCTAATCTTCAATGCCAAATCTCTCAATACAATACGTTACACCATCGTCATTATTAGATGGCGCAATAAACTTAGCCACTTTCTTTGCTTGCTCTACTCCATTACCTACACAGATCCCAAGTCCTGCATACTCTATCATAGAAAGATCGTTCAAACTATCACCTATGCATATAACTTCCTCTCTCCTTATTCCATGCCATGATGCTACTTTCTCTACAGCCTGTCCCTTACCAGATTTTCCATTAATTAGCTCTATCAACCACTTTTTTGAAGTGTTGATTATAAGTTCGTCTCCAAATTTTTCACTCAATTCTTCTATTAGCTCACAAATATTATCTGACCTATCAATAACAAGGCCTTTGATGGGATTGTGTTTACTCTCTTGTATAAACTGAAAGAGTGGTTTCCCAAGTTCGCGAATTTTACAATTTACAAATTGCGAATAAAACTCACTTTCATTTGTGCGTTTCTCAACTACGACTTGCTCATCCATATAGAGTTGGTGGTAAATGTCTCTTTCTTGTAAATACTTAAAAGCTGTAATTGCTATCTTGTAATCGATTGGCTTTGACTCAATTATATTACCGCTCGCAATGTCAGAGATAATAGAGCCTTGATATGTGATCAATTCCCCAAGCAAATCTAAATCCCTACATGCATCAATAACGGCGGACGTCATACGCCCTGTCGCTATCATAAATTTCCCACCAATTTCTACATATCTTTTAATTGTTTCTTTAAGTCTCTTACTGTATGTCATGTCATCGTTTAAAATTGTGTCATCATAATCAGCAACTATCATTTTATATTTCATCTTTTTCCTTTTTTAACTATTTTAGTGAGATAAGTCTATTATATAGTAACTACATAACTTATAGATGTGTGTTTTTTTAGGTGTCCCGTTCTTTACTATTGATAATTACTGAGAAAGGAATCTATTAACTTTACTATCAACATAATAGAGTGTTTTTTTAACCTTATGTGTGAAAAGTCTCCCGCCTCCATAGGCGGTGATCAGAATCGCACACCTTCTTCGACCGTCCTGTATTGACACTTCGCAATATGTGAAAGAATCAGTGCATATAAGGGAGGTCTGATTTTCGAGTGGACTTGGATAGTAATAATCATTTTATGCAAAGGGCTTCGATTACTCACCTCATAGCGCATTACATCGAAACGTGGATGCGGGGATAGCTTGGTAAAACATCCTGCCTAATACTATTTTTCTTTTAGTTTATGACATTCCATTATCCAGTCTCTTTGCGTGATTGAGCACATAGTACTTGTAGGAATTTCAGAGATAACTTTTCTTAAGTCCATTGTTAAATCTT
>JAITQU010000208.1 GCA_031288735.1 Christensenellaceae bacterium | reverse complement strand
ATATTTATTTTCTCACTGCAAGTAAATGATACGCTAATCCCTAGGTCGTTGAGATATACATCCGCATTTTCTTCACGGTATCCAAAAGGGTATGCAAACGATGAAATGTCCACGGATATTTGGCTTAGTGCGATTTTCAGTTTTTTTACATCCTCTTTGAAAATTCCTTCAAAATCCATCTCGCTTTCATTTTCTAATTTTTTCATTCCTTTTCTTTCAGCTGATAGCGTATGCATGTCATAACTGTGTCCTGCAATTTCTACATATTTACTTTTTGCTAGTTGTGCTACATCATGATAACTCATATACCCGAAAATGTTGTTTTTTGACGCAAATCTCTCACAAAATATCCCTGTTATGGCAAACACGCCGTTCACTTTATACTTTCTAAGAACAGGCAGCACTAATTCCTTCATCGAGTAAAATCCATCGTCAAAGGTTAGTAAAATCGGTTTAGCGGGGAGTTTACTACGTCCCTTGACATATTCAATAAGCTCAGCTACGCAAACAGGTGAATACCCTTCCTTAATAATGTATTCAATGTCCCATTCTAAATCATTAACGTTAATTGAATAATCAATGCGCTTTACACCATTTGGAAATACGGCATGGTACATAAGTATTGGTAGTTCTACTAATTCTTGCGCTGGTGGAGCAATTATTGATGCATGTACCCGATCTCCTGTCTGGTTTAATGATAAAGTTAAAGCAAGTAGTATTGCTAAAATATATATTGATATAGTCCTTTTGAAATTATTACAAAGCTCCATACGTAAACAACAATACTAGTTTATGTTAGTTTTTAATATCTATTATTAATTTTGACCTTAATTTCAATCTTTAATTCGGAATCTTTTTAAAATTTACTTAAAGAATAGCAATTTTGTGCTACAATAGCTATATAAAACAAATTGGAGTCGGGCCTTGAAACAAAATCTCTTAAAGTCTTTAGAGCAAGTCGATATACTGGAAAATCGTATCACAAATTTGGATGTCGAAATATTAGCGATACTTCTTAAGGATAGAACTACTAACAAAAATATAATCTGGGCAACAGATGCTTATTACATTGCAAAAAATGACACTAAGTATGCGCCAACTAATCCTATTGAAATTGATCTTATTACTGGTCCCGATAATAGCACTGTCATTAAACCAAGAATAATGAAAAGCCAATCAGAGCAGAAAAAGCGAGTAAGAGAAAAGGCAGAGGTTTTTACTCCATCGTGGGTTTGCAATCGACAGAACAATCTTGTAGACGGTTCATGGTTTGCTGTCGATAATGTATTCAACTTTGAGTCGGAAAAAACCTGGACTGCAAACACCGAAAAAATAAATTTTACGAGTTCAAATAAAACATGGCAAGATTATGTTCTAGACGTACGCCTTGAAATTTGTTGTGGCGAGGCCCCATATCTCGTTAGTCGCTACGACACGGTAGATGGAAAGATACTAGAGACAATAAACCGCATCGGAATACTCGATAGAAAAATAAGGGTTATAAATGAAAATACCTCAAGCTTGGATCAATGGCTTACTTGGGTAAAAAAAGCATATCAATCATCGTATGGATATGAGTGGCAGGGAGATTCATTACTCATTTCTCGTGAAAACCTACTTTACACATTCTCAGATTACTTTTTTGAAAGATATGGAAAAGACCCCGAAATCGAACTACTAAAAGAGATTTCCGAAATAATATCATGGAACATTTGGCAAATGGATGGCATTAAATGTGTAGTTCCTATGAGTTGCAAGGATGTTAAGACAAAGCCTTTAGCGACCTTTTGTGACATGATTGATGGTACAATTCCAGCAACCGTTATAGAAAAATGTAGCGGATGCGTAAATAACAACATCATAAAGCATAATGGTGTTTATTGCAAAATTAGGGATTGGAAAGAAACTGATGATACGAAAAACGTTGTTAGGTTTGTAGATTTGGTAGTTAAGAAAAACAACCTTGATGCGTTAAATATAACAAACTTGGAATAGCTATTTATATCGAATCAAACTTTTTAACATTCAAAGCTTGTCATATTTCTATGGATTAGCACTAAAAAAGCTTTTAATAAACCTAATTTTACTAATCCTTTAAAACTTATTGAAATCATATATGATTCGACCGTCAAAATGTAAATTTAGATTATTGTGTTAATCTAATGCTGTGAAAATTGTTTTATAGACATAATTTATCGAGGTTTTATGTGGAAATTAAAGGAAAATACTGCAGTTTTCGGCATCAGCGAAGGGGTTTTTTTATTAATATTGTAACATATGTATTTTGACGGTCTAACCATATATTTCTGTTATAAATTTAAAAACTGCCTTAACTACCACAGCTGGAAAATTTTAGGCTTTTTTCAATTTCAAATATTTTTACGGATGTAAAAAGTTCACATCAATCGTTTTCAAATTAAGTATCTTTCCGCTTCTATCTTTTAATTTTTTCGAGAATCCGAATTTTCGATTTCATTTTTGGCGTTAAAATTTTTACGTAATTTTTTATAACTGTACTTGTCATTTGCGCCATATTTTTTTAGTTGCGAAGGATCGTCTTGCCTAAAATTAAAAGGTGTTATTTCGTGTGGCGGAAGTGAGTTTGCAAGACTTTCTATTTCATCTGAAATTTTTTTCTTAAATTCCTTCAATTGTTCTTTCTCAGATCGCTCCGTGTCAACAACAACAGGATGCCCAATCAACAGTTTGCGTAGCGACTTGCATGCATATGCTGGGTAAAATTTTACAGGAGTACCCGTTTTTTCAGAGCAAAACCTTGACACACGTATAAATCCGTTATTCAAATTATTGACATATTTATACTCAGTACTAGGGACCTCAGTTTCTGGGAATATAATTACATCCTTATTTTCGGCAATAGTTTCCGCAGTTTTTCTAAAGGTTATAAGAACATCGGGATTGCGGTAAGCAGGGATTACTTCTAGCCCGCGAAAGACTGGAACTACTATTGTCAAAAGAAAGGATGCAATGCGAGCAAAAAACCGCACTATTCCTTTAGTTTCTGGGAAAAAATAAAGCATTGCATGATTTGGGACCTTAGAAAAATAGCAAAGCGCTGGATCAGACCACAAACGCATAGGGCGCTTGTAATCTGTCAATATTACTAGTGGACCATAATCAAGTGCATGATTACAACAAAGAATTATACCCTCATTCTCTGGGAGTGGTTCACTATATATTATTTCTGATTTTGGGAAAACTCGTTTAGCAATTCTTCTCAGTAAATTTATAAATGGATGTTTTCTTACTCTGTGTGCGTAGGGTTTGACAGAGGAGAATCCTTTTGGTCTCTGTTTTTTAGTTGCTCTCATATTGCTCTTTCGCTTCCTGCATATTTATTCATTTTTGTTTAAATATTAAATATAGATTAAAGACTCAGCTTGCTTTGTGTAAAACCTTCAGCTTTCCTTTCTATAGCGAAACTTTAATAGCTAAGCTAAGCTAATCAATGCAAGATTAATATGGTTAAATTAATAATTCATCTTGCGAAATAGGATTCGCTTCGTTTATGCTAAGTTCCATCATTAGTGTTACTAGTAGCATGGGTGCCAGAAAGCACGGTATAAAATATGTTACATCTATAAGTCCATATAGCCCTGACATAATTGATCCATAAAATGCAGCAAGGGAAAACTTAGTGCGTTTCTTTACCATGTAATAGTATCTCTGTCCAATATGTACAAGAAATGCAATTAACCCTAGTGCTCCTAAATTTGATAGCATTTGTATGTAGGGATTATGATACCAATTAATATATGTGCCGCTAGCGTCGAGTTTTGAATTAAATCCGAATCCAGCACCAAAAATAATATTGCTGTTATTAAAATCAACTAGAGCTTGTTTCCATAATGCTATACGCCCTCGATCGCTAAGTCCTAAATTTTGCAGACTGTTAATAACAGTTTCGAGATCGTCACGTAAAAAACTATACGCTAATATAATAGAAATCGTCAAAAACACAGCAAAATAAATGCTCATTAACATAGGTCGTCTTGCACACCTTATTGCATAAAGTGTCATAGGAACAATGCAAACAGCTAAAATAATTATACTCCCTCTTGACATAACAGCAAAAACTGTAGCAACGGTTAAAAAGTACAGCAAAATATACACAACCGAAGCATATTTGGATTTCATAGCCACATATAACACGAATGGAATTGAAAATATGAGAACTAAACCTACATTATTGCCTATCCCCCATCCTAGATGAATGGTTTTCCAAATCATCGAATCAATCATTAATTCTTGTCTAAAATAAAATATCCAAGTTTCAGAAACCATGACAATTGCTATTATAACAAACACTTTAGCAAATGTGACAGGTGTGTATGTTTTTACTACGTTAGATAATACAAAATAAATTAAGAGAATTCCTAGTGTTATACCTGTACCAATTAACCAAGATGCGGATCCAAAATGTGTGCCTGTTGTAATTCCACCTAAGAACGAAGCAATAAACAAAAGGACAAAACCTACTAACAGAGGTGAAAATTTCAGCTTTAATTGGTTCTTTTTTGTAAAGATAATCCCCGACACTATGATTACTAATAATATCCCAATAATCGCAATAATGTTTGCTGTACTTTCGATTGTGCTAAGATCTGAGAAAATAAATGTAGTAGTTCCTAATATCGGCAGTATTCCTGAAAGCGATTTTTGAGTTACTCCCATAATAAGTATTATAACTGCAAAAATTCCTAGCGCAATCAATGGCTGGTTAAATGCCCAGCATGACACAACTATAGAAGCAATCATGAGTAAATATATATTGGAGCTAAAAAAATCAAACTTAGCTTTCATTCTTTATTGGAGATCTCCAACTCTAATTTATGATTTTCCTGCCTTACTTTGCTGTATGCTCTATTCATAGCTCTCCCTTTTGTTCTATCACACTAACACACAAAATCTATCACTAATTTTTTATAAGCATCAGTTGCATCCAAAATCATCGCAAATTTTGCTTTTGTAAATAAGCGGCTGCATTTAGTAGCTGTATTTGATCAGCCCTTTTTTACAGGAGCTGTCGATTCAAAATATTATTTAATAGTTAAACCTTTTACTTTAAAGTGCTCCTGCTTTTTTAATAAGACTCAATCCTTGAAACAGTAGCGGCCATTGTTATTTCTTTGCCCTTTCTCAATTCTTATAGTAAAACATTTCTTTAGTTGTACACTGACATTATTTCATGTCAAAAGCTTTTATATTATACTTTCTATAACAATAGTTTTTTAATTTTATTGTACCTCCTTGGATACATTGCATCTGTTGCATTAACTTTAACTATTTCCACAAGTGATCTTTGGCACTCACTTTCAAGTGAATAATGTTGAACTGATCTTATTTCGCAATCTAGTAATTTAATAGCACCACTGGCATCGGCGATTTCCTTCTCAACGTTGTTACCCTTATAGGCAATCAGTTTACCACCTTTTTTAAGAAAAGGAATTGCTATTTCAACAAGCTGACACAGTGGCGCAAAAGCACGCGCAACTACATAATCAAAAGTTTGCCTTAACTCTGAATGCGCAATTTCTTCTGCACGTGCAGTTATAACTCTTGCATTTTTAATGGAGAGTGAGCATATTACAAAATTAGTAAAATCGGTTTTTTTTGCTACAGAATCAAGCAATACAACATTTAAATCAGTTCTAATAATCGCCAAAGGTATACCAGGAAAGCCGCCACCGCTACCTATATCTAAAAGCGTGCCACCAGTTTTTATTAATCTCGATGCAGAAATACTATCAAGAAAATGTTTCTCAACAATTTCACTATCATTAGTGATAGCGGTTAAATTAATTTTCCCTTCTTTTTCTTTGATTAGTTTGAAAAATTCTACAAAACTCTGAATTTGTGCATCTGAAAGGTTTTCAGTAGATAATTTCGATATTACTAATCTTCGAAGTGTTTCGTCATCTCCCATGTATTTCACAAACATATATTATCATATTACTACGCAACATGACAACGATTATCATCGGTTTTCTTGTTATTGTGTGTTAATTGGGTTACTGTTCACACCTCATATGGGAAAACATAGTTATTGTCCGTCCGTAGCATGATATTTTGGAAAATGTCAGTGCTTTAGCGGATAAGGTCACAACATGATCGTTTTAAATGCAGAAAAAGCTCTTTAAAATAACAATTTATGAAATCTGTTTTAAATTTAGGTCATTAACAATTAAGCTGTTGTTGTTGTTTTCATATTGGGTGTGAACAGTAACTTAATTGGTTACTGTTCACACCTCAATTGAACTAATTGTTAATGTTGATAAATTCACGACGCATTTCTTAAATTGCTATATAAATGAACATTCTACATTTAAAACTTTTATTGTTGTGCCTTTTCTCGCTGAAGCGATGCCGCTTTTCAATATCATGCAGAGAATGGACAGTAACCATGTTTTCCCATATGAGTGGTGAACCGTAAGCAGGTTTTACGAAATTCTTGTTAAAACACGGTTTAAGTCTAGCATTTTTAATCAAATATAAACATTTTCTTAATATTTGTAAAATCAGAAAGTGGTCTTAGGTAATATCAATAATTAGTAGAAATTATATTTTGCCAAAAACGTTTTTAATTTCCGCTTGTGGATAAATGTAGTGCGGAATCGGAAGCATTGGGTTATAAACCTTATCAACTGTGAAAACTCCTGCAGAAATACATCCGTGCTTTTTTACGCCACACCAAGTCCCTTGCAACAAAAACCCAGCCAATTCTAAGCTTGTTACATATACAGCAACCTTTGCGTTCTCGGGGATGCTTTTCAGATATTCACCATAAGGAGTAAGCGAAAAAACAAGATTATTACCATCAAGTGCGCAACCTTGCAACGCAGGAATGATGCGTGGATACCCATCTGTATCCTCATATGCAATAAATATTAAACTCCCCATCTGGTTTGCAAGTTTAATTGCAGCTTGTGGAAGCTTAGCCGTTGTTTTGGTCTTTCGTATTGACATCTTTGCAAGGTTTGATTTAATTGATCCAGCAAGTATGCTTGCCACTGAGAGTGCTTGACGATCACTTATATCTATAACCTCCTCATAATGAACAACACCTATTCCAAAGTATGAATTGTATCTAAACATAGGCTGGTTGTTGTAATATTCATAGTCGGGGCCTTTCTCGGTATTACTAGTGTAAGTAGCTTTACCAGTACGCCAATGTCTATCAGGCGTTAAAATAGCAAAAGCAGTTTTTGGATTCGTTTCAACATAGTCTTTAGAAAGACCTCTAGAAAACTGACCCCACATAATGCTTTTTTCTGTTTTAGCAGAAATCGAGGATACCAAAGTAATGTGTGGATATCCGTCTGGTGAAAATGCACAGATTAAACCCACCTTACTTACTGGTTCAAACTCTTTGAAACAATCTTGATCTAATTCATTTTTGAAATTTATCATAATTCCTACCTTTCCTGTGCTTCAACACAAATTTTTTAAAGCTTTTTACATAAAAATAAGCTTTAGATTAATAACTAGCCTTCTATATATCAGCTACCGCTCCTGAATACATTGCCATAGGCACTACTGTCATTGCTAACGCTGTAAGGTGCTCTAATCGCGTTCTTTTCAAAAGTCCATACTCCTTGTATTGCCATTCAATCCCAAGTCGTTCATACTTGCTCCTACATAAATTATTAAATGCACACAACTCCCAGCGTTCTGGATATCCAGCTTCTTTTATAAATTCAGCTAGTCCTAAAATGTTTTCATCGGTATCCGTTGCATTTTGAATGATTGGCGTGCGTATCCATAATCGAACCTTTGAAACTATAAGTCTTTTGTAGTTTTCGAGAATTAGTTTATTGTCAACCCTTGTAAGCGACATATGTTCTATTGGATTAAATACCTTTAGGTCATATAGAATAAGGTCAACATAGGGCATGATTTTTTCAAGCAACCTGTAGTCATAGCACCCTGCTGTGTCTATAGCAACATTAATACCTTTGTTTTTTAGTAATCTCGCTAACTCTGTTGCTACTTCTGCTTGCATCATTACCTCGCCACCCGATAGCGTTACTCCTCCTTCAGGTCCGAAATATGCCTCATCCTTTATCAATTCATTAAACAGCTTAGTAACATGTATCTTTTTACCCTTAAGCTCAATTGCATTGCTAGGACACCTTTTAGCACACGCCCCACACGATTGACATTTTTTTCTATCAAATTGTATTCCGTCTTCGTTTCTAATAATTGCCCCATGGCTACAACTAGTTTTACAAGTAGAACAGCCAATGCATTTACTTAAAAACCAGTTAGGGTCAGGCTTAAAGTTAATGCTTTCGGGATTATGACACCATCCACAAACTAAATTACAACCCTTGAAAAATACTGTTGTTCGCAACCCAGGACCATCCTCTGTAGACATGCGTTGAATATCTAATATCGTTGCATCCATGCTAAATTGTAGCGTGTGACTCCCTTTCTATTATTTCATTCTGTAATTCTCTGCCAATACTTGTGAAATAGGCATTGTAACCAGTAACGCGCACAAGTAAGTGACGGTACTCCTCTGGATTTTTTTGTGCATCCTTGAGTGTCTCAACATCTAAAATATTAATCTGTAGTGCTGTGCCGCCATTTTTAACATACCCTTTCAAAAAATATTTTAACTTCTCTTTATGCCCAGTATCAGCAACTAGTGATGGATTTAGTGTTATTGTATGGCTAGCACCATTGGGAAGCCAATTTACATACTCGCCGTTTTCCTTGCCTCCTAATACAGTTCCTACTGAATTGCTATTTGCAGTGGGTCCGTTGCTGTCTGCACCATTGCTAGGACATATCGCATTAGACAAGAACTGTCCTCTCTTTCTTCCATCAGGACTAGCTACAAGAATATATCCATCGCTTACCCAATAATTCCAAGAAAGCATTCCAGGTCGGTAGGTGTGTCCACTTGTTGTATGATAATTAGGCACTTCATTTGCCCAGAATTTCATGAAATTTTGAGCTAACAAATCAGCATCCTCATCGTCTCTGCCGTATTTAGGTGCCTTGTTTTTTGCTATTGCCTGCAATTTTTCATAGCCTACCCAATTTGCTTGCAGTGCTTTTATAAGTTCACTCATTGTACATGCTTTTTCATCATAGACTAGATATTTGATTGCTAATAGGCTATCTACAGTGGTTGCAAATGTAACACCCTCAATGGTTACAAATTTAATTTCTGCTCCTCCCTGTGTAACATCCTTTCCACTTTCGGCGCAACCTTTTACTAAGCAACTAAGGTAGGGAGTTGGAAAAAATTGTCTCCTTAATGCATCACCAGTATTGTAAAGGTCAACTATATTTTTTATAATAAATTTAATTTGCTTGAGAAATGCGGCATAGAATTCATCGAAATCCTTGAAAGAACAAGGATCGCCAGTAGAAGGTCCCATTTGAATATTCTTATATGGTTTGCCCCACAATTGATCTTTATAATCAACAATGTCTTTCCCGTTTCCTAGAGTTAACTCGATTGCTTTTAGAAAGTTAAGATTTACATCAACTGTTTGCGAACGATCATTCCCTACCATTGTGTTTTCAAGACAACCTACGGATCCATAGTCAAATACATTATCGGGGTTTATTAAATGCTGTAATTTCGCAAATTTTGCCTCATGCAGGAGCCCAGCAATTGATCGTTCATCAAAGTTTAGCAAAAAAGGCGCTCCCTGACTATCTGCAATCATATCACAAACTCTATCTAGCAACTTTTCTGGTGAGTTGCTATGCAATCTAACATTTGGTTTAGGTTCTAATATCGGTGACATATCGTCAATAACATCTAAGAAGAGATATGTTAAATCGTTTGTCAAGTCCTTTCCATCTTTGCCCATTCCAGATAACATCATTAATTGTCCATAGCCAGCTGTGATTCCCTGATTCATGCCAACTCTGATCATAGCATCGTATGCGGTATTGCAATGTATCCATAGGCATTCTAATATTTCTTTAAGGAATGTTGGATCTTCACCATCATCTATAGATTTTTTGTAAAATGGATAAAGATACTGATCAATTCGACCAAATGAAAGTCCAGGTCCTGGATAATTTTCATCTGTCATTACGAGCATATGTGTAAACCACAGCGATTGAACAGCCTCATAGAAATTTGTCGCTGGTTTCCATGGCACTACTTTCATATTCTCACTCATTTTCAATAATTCAGCCTGCCTAGTAGGATCCTTTTCCTCAGCAGCAAATTTCTCGCAAAGAGCGGCATATTTTTCTGCGAGCAACCGTGGGGTTTGCGCCGATGTCATCATTGCTTTTAGTTGGTGCCCCTTTTTACCATCCTTATCAGATTGCGAAAGGTCATCATACTTCTCTTTAATATCATTATAAATGTATTCAAACCCCTTTGTGACAGCTACAGCATAACCAGGTTGCAGGTGTCCGCTCGTAGGCCCACAATTGCCAAACCCACGGTCATGGAACTCTATCGTTCGTTTTCTTAGCCCACTTTTTTTGTCTAATATTGCTTTGTTTCTAATTGCTGTCTCTTTTTTGCTTAGACAGAGACTTGCATAAATATTGAATGTAGCTCCACACAGTAAATCTCCTGGGAGTATCTCTTGCGGGACATAATCAACTATGGTGCGCTGTATAAACAATGCACGTCTTTCAGCAATGCTTAAATCATAGAATCCTTTTGGAGTGTCTACCTTATAAGCTCCTTGAATTAAACCACTATTGAAAGTTGGAAAAAAAGGATACGTTTCTGGGACAACATAATATGTCATTTCATTATAATTGCTATCCCATGGAGTGCCAGAGGTAAAGGGCCTAAATTCATTGTTCCACTCCCTAGCTGTTCCTTCAAAATAATAATCTCGCAACCACTTTATGCGAGAAGACAAATTCTTTGGCTGCTTTATCTTTCCCATAGTTGTACTCCTTCAAAAAATTAAGCTTATTAAAGCTCCCTGTCTAGACAATAGATATTTCATTTTAATGCACAAGAAATAATAGATGGTTAGACCGTCAAAACACATACGTTACAATATTAATCAAAAAACCGCTTCGCTGATGACGAAAACTGCAGTATTATCCTTTAATTTCCGCATAAAACCTCGATAAATTATGTATATAAAACAATTTACACATCATTAGATTAACACAATAATCTAAATTTACATTTTGACGGTCGAACCATAGATTTAAAAAATATTCAAAACAACAGTTCGTGCTCCTTGTAACAAGAATTTTTTCAATGACTTGAAAATTTTTCTTCTTTAGAAAAAAGACACAAAAACGTTAAACACACTGTGGAATATCGTACAATTATCACAAGCTGTACTTTATGATATCACAATAAATCATTTATTGCAATAGTAAATTTTTTTCAATTTTTTGTTTTGAATAATTTGTCATTCCTTCTGACAGATAGTTAATGAGTCAAAAATCGATCACTAAGTCAAATTATCTATCTCAGCAGTTTAAAAGCAGCCTTATCAAAGACAAGCCGTAATGGTACAAATCTTCTAGATAACTCTACTAAATCTAATATAGTATTTCACAAAAATAAGATGAATTTGCAATATTCAATTTATTTTTGCAAATTATTGATAAATTGTGTTAAAACTCTTGCAAATTTTATTTAAATTGTGTATTTTATAACTAAATTGACAGTAATGCATTTTCAATCAAATTGGATGTATTGGTATAACAGCAAACTTGTTAAAGACAAGTATTACGTTTTCATAAATTGTTTTAACTGATATGCCTTTAAAATATTCTGCGGGAGGGTATTTTAAACAAAGAAATATTGGATCTCCTGAAATATCTGGGCAAACTTATAAAGCATAAATGCGGCATAATTAAGGATAAAGCAAAAAAACATTGTGTTTGCGATTGGCACTTGTTAATGTCATCGTTTAATTAAGATATTTACTAAGCATTTTCATCTATGTAACTTTTCGACACAAAAATGACAAATTTAGACTGTAATGCAACAGTAATATGCCGTATTTAAAGTTACTTTACGCTGTCTAGCAAAATGGTTTTTTGAAAATAAGGAATTGAATAGTATCAGCTAACCAAATTAGTTTAATTGCCTAATACGAAAACTCTAGCCTCTTGCGATCCAAAATTTCTCCATTAAATGCTACCAATTTGTTTTATAATCTGCATATTTAAACTAGTTATAATTGATAAAATAATTTTTCTTAACAAATGCTAGCATGTGTGATATAATAAATATATGTAGAGAACGCTAGCGTGCTATTTTATTGTAAAAGTTCATGTTTTTACACATGCTCAAATATAAAAAGAGGACTAAATGAAAAAAGATATAATTGTCTCGCAACTAGATAATCATGATGTATCGGGAAAAACTGAATCTTCAAATGAGACAATTGAGGTAGCATCTACCTCGACAGTAGCAGAGTTGAAAAAGAAGAAAATTTCGAGAATTATTAATATTGCCACAAATGTGCTTTTGGGTATTATATTAGCTATGGTTCTTGTTTTTGCTATTATGTCGATCTCTAAGACAAAAAAAGGATATAACTCATTATTTGGTTATACCTTTCTTTCTGTGGCATCTGATTCAATGGCTGGCAATAAAGAAAATTCTTTCAATGCTGGGGATCTTATCGTAGCTAAGATTATCGATGGAAAGGAAGAAAAACAACACAATCTTAAAATAGGAGATGTTATAACATTTTGGGATCTCCTTGATAATGGTCAAAACGAGAAAGTAAAAACACTTAATACACACAGAGTTGTTGGAATCTTTGAAGGTCCACAGTCTGGACAAAATGCTTATGCTACACAGGGAGATAACATAATAGCTCAGGATCCGACTTATAGACCACAAAGTGATGTTGTCGGTATATATTCAGGGAAAATTAAAGGTGCTGGAAAGGCTTTAGACTATCTACAGAGTAAAGATGGGTTTTTGATATTTGTACTTGTTCCCGCTGGAATTGCTGTTATTTATTGTCTATATGTATTTATAGCGAACCTATTAGCATTCATGCGTGCTAAAACAATAGAGCAAATGAGCGGTGTCAATACATCTTCTGCAGTTATCGATGAAGCGGAAAAGGAAAAAATCAAACTTGAGTTGTTAAGAGAGATGGGCGTAGACCCTAGTATATTGAAAATGAAATTAAAAGCTAACGAAGTCACAGATGAAAAACAGGAATCAGCAGATGTCACAAGCTCTCCTGATGACAAAATTGAAAGCGCTTGAGTTAAACAGTCATCTTTACATCTTAGTTTGCTTGAATTTGTTTTTTGTAGTCGTATTTACTTACGATCATTTTAAGGATAGACAAATTTAAACCCAACTTGCTTTTTTTTAAGAGCTTTTCGGCTCTTCGCTTTTTTGTGCGGGTAAGTATTACAAAGGCGCTTAAATGTTTCATTTAGTTAGTTTATTTGGTAGAAAGTTTTGGATGATTGAACAGCATTCTAACTTTGCTTGGTGGGACACTATTTAAAAATTGATTGTCCTTTTCATAAATCTGCTTTTTACACTTTGGAGCTATTCCTGAATGAATATTTTGCTTGAGTATATTGTTAAGATACTCTTGTGGGATTTAGTTCTGGTGCATATGATGGGAAGTAAAAGACCTGAATATGGTCGAGATGCTCCGATAACCATTCTTTAACAAGTTTTCCATGATGAACTTTCAAATTGTCTAAAAACAGAAA
>JAITQU010000188.1 GCA_031288735.1 Christensenellaceae bacterium | reverse complement strand
TAGTTATATCGCTTTACTATCATTTTTACGGCTAGTGAATTTTATACGCAACTCAAGTTTTAGATTTGCATCGAGGCGTCTGTCATAACCAAAAAAGCGGGTTTTGACAGCCGAACCATCAAATTAATATAACAATGCTTAGTCTTTAAGCATGCGTGCGTGTTTTTACACGCTTAAAAACAATGAGAAGGGATAACATGCAAGAAATTAATACTAAAAATGGGATTGTTAAAATATTTGCTACCACTATCGAAGATGAGGCAATAGCTCAAATTATAAGAACTGCTGAATCACCGCTTGGAGTGAATTCTCAAATAAGAATTATGCCAGATGGTCATTTTGGTGCGGGGTGTTGTATCGGCACAACAATGAAAGTTATAGATAAGGTTTGCCCCAACTTAGTCGGCGTTGATATTGCCTGTTCTGTAAGACTAGTTAAGACGGATATAGACTTCAACGGGCAACTTGAAAAATTAGACAAGTGCATCAGAAAATGTGTGCCGTCTGGATTTAAAAAACATAATACACCAAGAATAGAAACCGAATGGTTTGATCAGCTTAGGTGCGTTTGCTTTTTAAAAAAGGAGGTGATCAGAAGTGCCACTCTGAGCCTTGGTACTCTTGGTGGCGGGAATCACTTTATTGAAGCATATGATGACGGATACGTCTGTGTCCACACTGGGAGCAGAAATATTGGTCTATGTGTGGCTCAACACTATCAGCATCTTGCGATAACGCAGCAAAAAGCCCGCACCAATGAACAACTTTCTAAAGCAAATGCTGAGTTGTCTTACCTAGAGGGAGAAGATAAGGATGATTATATTCACGACATAAAAATAATTCAAGAGTTTGCTAAAATGAATCGCACTGAGATCCTAGCGGCTATCTGCATTGGTATGAAAGCAAAGGAAATTGATGTTATTGACTGTTCTCATAATTATATTGATACAGACACAATGATTTTGCGAAAGGGTGCTACAGATGCAGGCGAAGGAAAACAATTGTTAATTCCACTAAACATGAGAGATGGTCTTCTTATCTGTAGTGGAAAAGGGAATCCCGACTGGAACTATAGTGCGCCTCATGGAGCGGGTCGTCTATATGGACGGAGTAAAGCAAAACAAATGTTCTCTGTTTCAGACTATAAAAAAACCATGGAAGGGATTTATTCAACCTGCATTAATTCAGACACTTTAGATGAAGCTCCCTTTGTTTATAAGGACTGGGAGGAAATAGCAAAGCTGATAGAACCCACAGCAGAGATTGAAAAAAGGCTTATTCCAATTTACAATTACAAGGCAGGAAAAGAATGATTAGAAGTGTTTTTGTGTTTTGTAGTATTTAGCATATTTTAATAGCTCGACTGCTACTAAGGAAAAAATCCATTTTAAATAATCAAATAACTTATAGTTTCCTATTAATTATTATGATTACAAAAAGTTCTGTTAATCAGAGCTTTACTTTTACTAATACTAACACGAAATCGCAATAAACAGTGTAATTAGTTGGCATAGCACCTTGGCATCTATAAAATTAGAGCCTCGCTTTTTTGGGACAGGAGCGTATGGTTTTGATCTAGCATTTATTTTTTGCACTTAAACAAGAGCTATGATGAGTATTGAATAAATCCTCTACATGGTGTTTTCGAGCTCGAAGTTCTTCCTATCAATAGGCCATTCAAAATCTATCCTTAAGAAAAAGAGCTATAAAAGATGAATACTGTTTCTATTGGCATTAATAAAAGATGACAAAAAAGAAACTCTTCTAAAGAAACGTATAGTATTGGAATCTTTAATAAAGCTAAATATTGCAAAAACGAGGAGCGTTTCGCTATGACATCGAAACGCTCCTTCTCATATCTTCCCCTTATCATGCTAGAAGACTATGTGCTAATAATCTACTTTTAGATATAAATTCTGTTCGATTTCTACTATACACGCACTGTTAAGTTTCCATCAAAAACGACATTCCCCGCATGGAATTTGACTATTATGCTTATTTTATAACTGCCTGCCGCAAGTGTAACATTACCATTTTCATCAATAGCACCGTTGATTTTTTCGCCTGCTTGGGAGGTTATGGTTATATCTGTTAAATTGATATTTGTTCTATTACTCCCATCAAGTAGAAAATATCCTTTGTCATCATTGTTTAATTTTCCTGATGTAGAGCATATAGATGTGTTGGGATTATAATATTGCAATGAAGATGCGGCATCTATTTTAGAATTTTGAGCTACTTTTAGTTCAATCGATGCCTTGACCGTTACGGTATGCTCATATGCCACCTCAACGCCATCTATCAAACTAAATATCTTCGCTGTGTATTTTCCTGCAGATAGCAACATACGTCCATCTGAACTAAAGACGTTATCAATTACGTTTTTTGTTCCTAACTCATAAAACACGCTTTTTACTTCATGCTTTTTACTGCCAATAACAACATGGTAGCCGTCTCGCGGATTATGTTTCAGTTGATATGAGCTCGAACTATATACGTTAGTGATATCGTTGTATGCATAAACTACAAACGCTCTGTATGGCAACACTCCTCCCTGCAAAACATCTATAGTTTTGGTTGTTGATGTTCTGTATTTAGGATATAGATCAATTTTTGTCTTTGCCTGAGCAGACAGCTCGCCGAATTTAGCAGTTATTTCTAGTCTAAGACCTACTGCGCTTTTTTCCGAGCCAACATACAATAGATTACCATTGCTATCTTCTTTTATTTTGAATCTTCCTGTCGATTTATCATAATATTTATCAGTTACTATTTCTGCTGTATCTGAGTCGCTTGCTCTTATTACAATTTCGATTGTGTCAGCTACTAAGTTTCCAGACATATCAAATAGTTGATACTTGCCATTAACCCATCTTAACCCACTCCCGTTTGCCGTGTTAATTGAGTACGTTAATTTACCATCACTTCTCAGCAATCGTCCTATTTGATTTATTTGCATTCCTTCATAAAGTGGTCCATAGGACGAAGCGATGGTAATGAATGTAAGTTTAGGTTGATCAAAGGTTACGGCGAGTCTATCACAGTTTGTTTGTTTTGATAATACGCTTCCTTTAGATGCGTATTCATACACATATTTTATTGAGGATGAGGTTTCTGAGCCAACATTTGGTCGTGTTCCATCGCCAATGATTGTTCCTTCTCTAATATCTAGATAGCTATACGATAAGCTATTTTGCTGTGGTAATACCTTTTTGATTACTACAACGCCGCTTTCTTGATCATAACACGAAACCGTTGCGGCAAGATCTGATACAGGCTTGCCATATATTAACTTTTCTTGAAGATCAGGAATTGAAATACTGTTTATATATAAAATCTGTTCAAACACTATTCCATCAACTGTAGTTGCTTTTATCCAGTATTTGCCTACAATTTTAGCAATTCCATTCTCGTCAATAGCATTTGATTTGACACCATTTTGTTCAGTAAATAGTTCAAATGAAGCTATATTAATCACTGTTTCACGATTGTTATCGCTTTTGCTTATCATTGCTCTACTGTTAAAAATACTTTCCCCTGTCATTAAATAATCAGTTGCAAGTGAATAGTTTGCGTCCGATTCTTTTTCTGCTACAGTTATTGTGTATGTGTATTTAAAAATGCCATATGGGAGATTTGCATTAGCAAATGCATCATAAATTGGATATCCAAACAGTGATGACTTTGTAGGTGCTATAAGGAATAATTCGACAACGTGCTCGCCTGGGACGGTTGTGACAAATCCATTCATCCCTATAACCTTGAGCGACTTTCTTGTAGTTTGTGTGTCAACCTTTCCTTTGACGCTGTATTTAACCATCATATCTACTGTGGACCAGCCATCTTGAAATTGTTGTCCATACTTGTATTCTGTCATTACACTTTCGTGCGGTTCTGCGGATACAACAAAGGTATTTTCATTTAAGTAATGAGTAAATCCATCTAGTGCTGTGTCGGCAGTCCCATAACTAAAGTTATTAAAGCCTATGAATAATCTCTCTCCACCATAATCTAGTAAGAAATCAGCAAAGTCAGACAGTACCTCTATATTTCGTATGTCTATAGATACGCCAAAGCTTGCATATGGATAGTTGTCATAGATTTTCAAGCCCAGAAGCTCAACTATTCCCTTTATTGAATTAATAACATCAAGGATTCCAGAAAGTCCAGACGAGCTTGCACTGTCATTTTCAGCATTTGCTTTTACTGTCTGTATTGACGATGCGTTTGTTTTTAATCTAATCCAATCAGCTAGGTCTGACACATCAAACTTAAGAGACTGCATCCCCACAAGTCCAGCAAGTCCTCTTAGAACAAGACTTACATATAGTCCATCATCGCCACTAGTGGCTGGGTCAAAGGCGATTTCAGCAATAGTGGTTTCAGATGTGTCACGTTTATCGCTAACTAATATATTAAACTTGCCCATGTTTTTTATACTGTCTTCTAGATGCTCAGAGTCAACGCCATTAAGCAATGCAAATGGGTCAAGATCAGACTGAACTTTATAGACGAAGGAATAACCACTTACTGCATTCCACTCCTCGTTAGTTCCATCTACTGTCTTTAAATATTCCAATCTCACAATGCCATCCAATTCAAAATTGAGTAAATTGTGTTTTGAATAATTATCAAAATTTACATCATCTGGTAGTGTAGTGAACTCGGGAGCACCAGCAGATACCTTTATATTTGAAATAGAAAACGCTACGGTCTCCCCGCCTGGGATTGTAAAATCAAAAACGTTTTTGCCATTTGCAAAATCAATTTTTAGGCCAGTATCGTTTATAAATTTGCTAGTCACGCCTAAATTAGTAAGTGCGCCTTTTGAATCAAAGCTCGCATTCACTTTTATTTCTATATCTGGCAATTCGGTCAAAATCTTCGTTAGCTTTTCGAAATTCATATCTATTCCAATACTGGAGAATATTTCATCGACAGTGTTTTTGACTTCTTGGGTTGAAGCTAATGGAAGTATCCCTGAAACAAATTTCTTTACGTTTTCCATGTCTATTTCAAGGTTAGCAGTCAATCCATCCTCAGAAATCAGAGGGTTTTTGAAAATTGAGCTATCACCATCAAGTAAAAACGTTTCGACTATAGTCGTAAATTGACCTAAATCCAATAAATCAAGAATGCTCTGTAGACTCCAGTCAGCTGTCTTCTCGATTTCATTTGTGGCACTTCCACTTTCAGCACTAATTAAGGGATTCATCAATCCAGGAATTCCTTGTGTAACGAGCTTTTTGACAGACATAAACTTAATGGCGTGCTTTTTCCCCCCTACATTTACAAAAAGATAGGGCGTTTCGTTGAGGTTATCTTTATAGTATAGGCTAAGCAAAGTTTCGTCTATATCACCTTTTTTTTGCGTTAGCTCAACAATATATAGGTTGTTAGCTGTTTGTGTGGTTGGATCTAAATCGAATGATAAATTTACCTTCAAATCGAGTAGCAGATCCTCTGCGTCCTTTTTAGGTAGCACAAACGAGGCAGCGGCTGATACATTAAAATTATAGCCATCGTCTGGTGAAGCTGCTTTTTGAACTCCCCTTATTATTTTATTAATTACTTCGCTTGATGAGATTTTTGTTTCTTCCTTCTCAACAGGTGTCTCGGGTTTTGTCTCTGGTTGTATAATGGGTTTTTTGCAAGAACTCAATGTCATAATCATGAGTATTAATAACAAAAATACGGTAACTAAAATTGCCCTAAAACGTTTAGAGTTTTTCATCATATTCACACTTATCCTTTCTAACCAATATTTCGATTTTTCATATATATTCCAAAAATCGTAAAATGCACTTATATACTATCACAAAAAGTTGCTCTTTTACGAATTTTTGGAATTTTTAACAAATCTTTTTGAAAGATTCAATTTGTGTTGTTTATAAATCTAAAACTATTCTTTTGCTTTTAAAAAAATCTTCACTTCATATTCACGTTCCTGTGCTTGTCGATATTTGCGGATATTTGTCGATTGTGCAAACTAAAGCCCCATCCTTATTTATGCCTGTATTGGTTTTTGGCACTGATAAGGATGGGGCGTTATTATAAAATCATTAAATTGTAGATATTTCTTTATTGCTTTTGATCAGAGTCCTTGTTTTTCAGCGAATCACTTATTGCAATAAGTCGACGCATTCGATGATTAAACCCACTTTTTGTTATGGTCGCATTTGTTTTCTTTAGCAACTCAGGAATACTACTAGAAGGATTTTGCAGTCTTGCTTTTGCTATTTCTTGCAATTGAACATCAAGCGAAGCTAATCCGATAGTCATAGAAATGTGTACTGCTGCTTCAAATTGCCTTCCTGCAGCTTCTTGCGCTCTATCTATATTCCCTGTTTCACAATTAACCTTTCTATTGATATCATTTCTAGTGTCCCTTGTTATAATAATATTTTGTAATGCGAAGAAAACATCAGCTACACCTAGAAATGCGCAAAAATCGCATAACTGCTCCCTGTCTTTAATGTATACTATCGTTGAGTTGTTTTTTACTCTTGTCTTTGCGTGAATTTCATGTGTCTCAAGTATGCTAACTATGAATTTTGCAACGGATGCATCTGCTACTATAATTTCCATTAAATAGCCAGTTGATTTTTGATCACTACTTGTAGAGCCTTCATTCATTATTACAGCCCCGCCTGTCAAAAACAAACCACTTATATATGCTAAAAAACAACAATCATCTGAAATTGTTGACTCTAATGAGTTTTCTTCTATTGGCAATTGTGATAGGTTAATCCCTGTGGTGACCAGGAGTTTTTTAATGGCTTCATCTATAACCTTCAACTCAAACTCGTTTCTTTTACCTAGTGAGGTTTCAATTTCCTTTAAACTAATTTCTGCATCTATTCCTGTGATGGAATTAATGATTTTTTCACATTTGTTTATTATAGATTCTTGCGTATTGCTAATTGTTATAGCAATACCACTCTGAGAAACCTGCAGTTTCCCGCCACCACGCATGGCACCAAAGAAAAATGCTCTTTTACAACAATCTTTTTGGATTCGCTTTTTTATCAATTCTTTTTTAATTTCTGTTCCTATATTCATATGCATCTCTTAGACCAAAAATTTTTTATTTGTACATCCTTAAACTGCCTTTGATATATCTTTTATCAGCTGCAATTCATTATTTAAATATTGTTTTTCACTTAGTTGTGCCATGTTTTTAGTGCTTTCATGTATTTTGATTTATGATGGCGCATTATCAAAACCGCTTCCATGCGACTTTCTTTATAATTTATGGTTAGATCGTCAAAATACATATGTTACAATATTAATCAAAAACCCCTTCGCTGATGACGAAAACTGCAGTATTTCCCTTTAGTTTCCGCATAAAACCTCGATAAATTATGTCTATAAAACAATTTTCACAGCATTAGATTAACACAATAATCTAAATTTACATTTTGACGGTCGAACCATTTATTAATACCTCGATCAAAATCATTCATTTGTTAGCCCTCGATCTAGTTTTTCCTTTCTTAGCTCATTTCTCTAACTCGACTAACTTAATCTTATTTTCAATTACTCATCTTTTTTTGTTTCTAGTTTTTTTACCCAAAATATGCTCCTATTATACATCCTCTTACTCTATTTCAACAAATTAAATTATTAAACTCTTTCGATTTGAAAAAGAGTTGTAGAATGTAAAATGAATTGTCGCAGAAAATTGAAAATTTTCAGACCGACAAAGAACATAAATTCCCCTCGTATATCTCATAAGAATTGCAACCTTTGTGTATAAAACGTGGCATCGAATTTATATAGTTCTCTGTGGATTTAAATAAACTCGAGTCAGAAGCTGATTTGTTTGGCTATAACACTATTTTAACTTCAGAAACAAATAAGTCTGATGATGAAATTATTGAAAAATATCATGGG
>JAITQU010000187.1 GCA_031288735.1 Christensenellaceae bacterium | reverse complement strand
TAGTTATATCGCTTTACTATCATTTTTACGGCTAGTGAATTTTATACGCAACTCAAGTTTTAGATTTGCATCGAGGCGTCTGTCATAACCAAAAAAGCGGGTTTTGACAGCCGAACCATTATATCATATTTTCAAGTAAACAAAATTGATCAATGCTTTAATTTGCTATTTTTTTTGTCTTACTAAAAGAAGAATAGTATAAACACTACTCCTATATTACAATGGAGTTTGTCTTAATTCGGCTCACACAGTGTGTAACGTGCTGGAGCGTACTCCTTATTTAGTCTCTCAAGCAGCCGATTGGAACCACGAAAATCCCATCATTTGGTCTGCGATAAGCGTAGTCAAGCCCAGTAAGCACCATAAGAAACTTTGGTTCTCTCATTCGTTCAGAATCGATTTTTTCCTTTAATTTTAATAAGTTTTTTGCGGCTTCATCTATTTGATGTCCTCCAAGCTTCACTTCCACTGCCGCCCAGTCTCCGTTATCAAGATGAATTATAATATCGGCTTCCAATCCTTTCTCATCATGGTAGTGATAAATAGTTCCGCCTAATTTAGCAGCATATATTCTTAAATCTCTCGTACAAAGGCTTTCAAATAGAAGACCAAAGGTATGTACATCATCAAGCAAATCCTCTGGACACACCTCCAACGCTTGCGCCGCTACAGACGGATCCACAAATTGTCTTTTGGGAGTAGTCTGAATGGTCGTTTTTGAGCGAAGCTTTGGAGACCAAGCTAGAACATCCTCTATTACAAACAGTTTTTTAAACGCATTCAAATATGAAATCAGCGTCTTACCGTCAGTACAGACTTCCGCAACATCCTTAAGGATCGTGCGGTTAGCTGCTAGAGAGGACACCTGTCTAGCATATGCATGCAATATTTTTTTTGCCCTTTCGGGATTGCGCTTTATATCATCTACATCAGTTATGTCCACTTCAACAAGCAACTTGTAATAGTTTCTGCTTGCTAGCAAAGCGTTTTTATCATCCATCAGTATCGCCGCTGGCCAACCTCCTCGGCATGTTATGAAAGCTATGCGACTAATATCCAACTGCGCATCGCCTTTGATTTTCGTTTCCCCATTAAACAATGCACCGAGCGATATCTGCCCCGTAGATTCTTGCGATTCCCACAGAGACATGGGTCGCATAACGATTTTTACCATTCTCCCAGCACCCGAATGTCTACCTTTGTCTTCAATTGGCTTTGCAGAGCCTGTAAGAATAAATTGACCTTTTTCCTTGATTGTGTCGACCTCGGCACGAATTGTATCCCAAAGAGAGGGGAGTTTCTGCCATTCATCAAACATGAGCGGCTTTTCACCTTCCAATAAATATTCATCATCGCCGTTTGCGGCAAACAGTGAATACTTTTGATACACTTTATCTCTCTGCAATTCAACAACAGTTTTAGCAAATCTTTTTGCAGTAGTGGACTTTCCGCACCACTTAGGGCCCTCAACAACTATGCATCCCATAACCTCCGACTGTTCGGCGATATTGAATTCAATTAATCGCGGTAAATACTCCGACATTAACACCTCCTTTACTCTAATGATACTAATAGTATAAAGGATTTTTCGGTTTCTGTCAAACAAATCCGCACATTCCACTATTTTAATTCCGCACATTCCACCATTTTAATTCCGAACTTTTCATCATAAATTTTCCGCTTTTACACAATTTATCAACTTCTCGCGAAATTCAAACAATAGAAATTTTTTTAGAGACCGCGCAAAAACTCGATTTTTAAAAAAAATTGGGACTAATTTTTCAATCCTTAATTCCCTCATTTTTAACAGTATACAGCTACAATTTTAATCTTCGCATTTTCCACAACATATTGTATCAAATGTTTTGTTGAGCACAGAATATTGCATTAACCATGTTGGTTCTTCAAATTTATCTTTTTATTATACCTCCTCCTCCCCGATTTACACAAATTAATATACACTCCCTAATTTTCAATTAATTTTGTTGTTGTTTTCATATGAGGTGTGAACAGTAACCAGGGCAGGGTGCAAATATGATAGTAATCATATTAGCACTTGCTTTTTTGTTAACTTCATAGTATAATAATTTGCATAAGGCGATGGAACCATTACTGTAGTCGTATGGTGTTTTCGACCACCCTTGATATATGAAAGGAGTTGGGTATGGCAAAAAAACAATTAACAAAGCATGATCAGTTTAATGCTCGTTGGACAGAACGTGACGAAGCTATTTTTATTGACCTGTTAAAACGTAAAATAGGCGAGTTGAAATTTGAGATTCATAAAGCCACATCTCCATATATTCGTGCCAGATTAAAAACCAGGAGAAACGAATATAAAAGCATTCTTGCAAAGGTCGAAACTGGTGTGTATAATGGTGACCTTTTAGCCATGCAAATGTCAGCTTATCAGCATGCCAAATCGCAAGAAACTGCGAAATATGACATGAAGATTGGTAAGGTTGGCAAGTATGTTGACGCTTATGAAGATATTTCATTTGACTTCGACACTTATTTTCGTTCATCGCGTTACTTTGGATCTTCACTACCAATTATTTCACTCATCTTGATGATACTTTTTACAGCAATACTGCTTTTTAGTTTGGTATTTCCTGTAGACACCGTAAAAGACCTTGAAGGTCGTATATCAACAGTTCTAGAAGAATATGAAGCACCACGTCTTATGCCATCGACAATTATTTATTATAAGTTATCCGAGGAAAGAGACTTTCTCTATATCAATGATGGTAAGTGGCCAGAAGGAACATATGCTCAAGATGCTCTAGTTGCTGAGTATGGAACACCATACACCGTTAACGGAGTTGTTCCCGAGGCAGTTTATCTCTATAAAGATCTCAAGATGACATCTGTCAATATTACAGGTGCTGATGTTGCAAAGGCCGTATTTTTTACGCCCTTGCTTCAGAAATATAAGGTTGACTTGATTGAGAATGTCCTTTTACAAGATCCAAAAACAGTTGATTCATGGTATTATCGTCTGTTTATATCGAATAGATCAGAAAGTTTGAAAATTCAGCGTGATGAAAATGGTAAATGGAGTGCTACTAATATAATAAACAATCTCGCAACATATGCTGTAATAGTCTTCTTTTTCCTTGCTATTATCTGTTGTGTCCTCGAAATTATATTCACAGTAATGCGCATGTTTAGCTATACATCTAGGCGCTTACACATAATTCCAATACTTCTTTTGATAAGCTTAGTTATGTTAGTTATTTGTCCTATCTTTGCTGTCATTCCTGGTCTTGACAATGCGACACTAACAGCTGAATTCAAATCCTACTTTACATTGACTTGGAATACGTTCATAGAAGATACTGGGACAGGTTCATTAGGTGCTAATTTCTTACTGTTAGCAACAGCAGGTTTAATACTAATATATTTACTACTTCCAAGGCTGTTTAAAAACAAGGCATTTAAAACACCAACATTTGTCCCCAAAGGTAATCGGCCACATCCATCAACAACTGCAATAAAACAAAAGCGTAATTATGCTCCTGCACCAGTTGCTGCCAAGAGCGGCGCTATGCAAATAATGCCACAACGCCCATTGAGACCTCAATAGTTTTCTAAAAAAGGTATTTAAATCTAAATAACTAATTATTGAAAGACTTTCGAAATTTAAAAAACTTAGTTTTCATTGTGTTGTAATTGATTGTAATTGAAAAGCAACAAGAGCAACTTTCGTTGACAGGTAAGCATGGTATTCTCAATAATCAGAGAAGATATCTGGCAAGTATTAGATTTGACAGATTTCTTTTTGTAAATAACATGTTTGCTTTTTTAAATTTTGTGTATTGTATGGCAAAATGTTCTTAAAATGAAGCTAAATCTGAAATACCTATATAATTTTAAAAATAAAGATTTTAGAATTTGATTTTTGTTATTAGAGAGCAAGTATGTCTCATGCATTTTGTTTAAGCATTACCCGCATAAAACAGTAAGTCCCCTTATATCCACACTTTTCAGTGTGAGTTTAGTGCAAATTAAAAATCAAGGATGAGAGGAAACCTAAAAAATTAGATAAAAAATATGTATGAGATTATAGCACAACCTCAATGTTTAATTATGATGACTAATCTTTGATAGTAAGGAAATCAAATGTGTTATAGATTATGAAGAAAATATACACTGATTTAAGGTTAAGATATTAAGAGGAGTGTTAAATAGTCCACAAACCTGTTTTTTAAAGATCATTTTAGATGACAATTTATAAATTAGAGAATTTAGCGAAGGTTTAAAAAAGAGTTTAGATAACGTCTTTCATCTATTTATATGTAAGGTGTGAGTGTAGAGTTTTATGTAGAGTAGCTATAGAATAATCAGAAGACTATGAGAACACATCTAAAAAAGAAAACAACTGATATTTTGGTGCAAAACAAGAAATAAAGCATATAATTAAGTAGTTAACGGCATCAAACTATTTAAAAAATATGATTTAACATGTAGATTATTTACTCAATACTCTAGTAGATATGAATATTAATTGAAGAGGAAATATTTCAAAGCATACCAAATATAGAAAGATCGTGACTAGTTAAATCAAGTAGACACTAAAAAATCAAATTGAAGCGTTTACTAAAATGACAAGACTGATCATTAACACAGAAACTGTGTCAAAAATTCAAGTCAAAGAAGAGTAATGAGTAATAGATTGAGCTCTTCTAAAGATGCTAGCTCACTCACATATAGACTAAAGTGCTATCATGGTGCTTTTAAAGTGTTTAAAAAGACTTAGACAATTTAGAGGATTTTTTTTACTCTGATAAATATAGATAGTAATTTAACATTTAGGTAAATGGCTAGAAAATTTAATTATTTGATAAAGGGATTATATGTTTAACAATTTAAAAAGCGACATAAACGCTATACTAGAAAAGGATCCAGCTGCTAATAGCAAATTGGAAATTTTGCTAACTTATGACAGCATAAAAGCATTAATAGGATATCGCATTTCCCACAAACTCCATGCTTGGGGATTTAGGTTGATTCCACGTCTTATAATGACGCATATAAAGCATGTGACAGGGATTGATATCCATCCTGCTGCGACTATTGGCAAAGGACTGTTTATAGACCATGGATGTGGTGTTGTAATTGGTGAAACAGCAGAAATTGGCAATAACGTAGTTATATACCAAGGTGTTACGCTAGGCGGTACAGGCAAGCATGTGGGCAAAAGACATCCAACAGTTAAGGATAACGTGATGATCTCTGCTGGTGCAAAAATATTGGGACCTGTAATAATAGGTGAAAATTCAAAGATTGGCGCTGGTTCTGTTGTTATTTCTAATGTCCCTCCACATTGCACTGTGGTTGGTGTTCCAGGACGAGTTGTTCGTGTGTTTGGTCAGAAAGTTGATGAGCTCAATCAACAGAAATTACCTGACCCAATTCTTGACGAATTTAAGCGTCTAAACAAACGAATTCAGACTTTGGAGGAACTCTTGGGAGTTCAGTGCTGCAAATATACTATTACAGATGAATTGGAAGGCTCAGACCCAATTGATAGCGCACAATTATAATACGAGGATGAGTATAAATGTTAAAGTTATATAATACACTTACACGTAGAAAACAGGAATTTATTCCAATAAATGCTAGTGAGGTCCTCATGTATACATGTGGCCCAACCGTTTACAATTATGCTCATATAGGTAATCTGCGTACGTATGTTTTTATGGACCTTTTACGGAGAAGTTTACACTATGAGGGATATACCATTAAAGGTGTAATGAACATAACTGACGTAGGCCATTTAATGTCTGATAGTGACACTGGTGAAGATAAAATGGAAATGGCAAGCCGAGAGCAACGTAAGTCTCCACTCGAGATTGCCGCATTTTATACGGATGTTTTCTTTGCAGATCTAAAAAAACTAAATATAAACCGTCCAGAGATTATAGCAAAAGCAACAGATCACATTAAAGAGATGATAGCATACACAAAATCACTACTAGATAGTGGCTATGCGTATGAAACTAGTGATGCTATTTACTTTGATATTTCTAAATTCCCACGCTATGGTATGTTAAGCGGCATTGATCTTGATAGTCAGTTAGCTGGTGCGCGAGTTAGTATAAATGATGAAAAAAGACATCCTGCAGACTTTGCGCTATGGAAAAAAGCAGAACCTGGGCATATAATGCGTTGGATGAGTCCGTGGGGTGAAGGGTATCCTGGTTGGCATATTGAATGCTCAGTTATGAGCCAAAAGTATCTTCATGCACCATTCGATATACACAGCGGGGGTGTTGATCACATTCCAATCCATCATGAGAACGAAATAGCTCAAAACGATGCCATAACAGGGATTCAGACAGTAAACTATTGGATTCATGGTGAATTTATGCTTGTCGATGGTGGTAAAATGAGCAAAAGCTTAGGGAACGTCTATACACTGTCCCAATTGCAAGATAAAGGATATTCACCATTGGATTTTCGTTTGTTTTGTCTCAACACGCATTACAGATCAAAACTAAATTTTACTTTCCAGGGTATGGATAGCGCAAAAGCAAGCCGTGAAAAACTATTAATACAGTTACTACGACATAGGGAATCTAGTGTTAAAACACCATCAAATATTATTGAAAGTTATGCTAATTCGTTTAGGCAAGCTATTGAAGATGATTTAAATGTGCCACTTGCGCTTGGAATACTCTTTACAGCAATAAAAGAAGCTAAGAGCTGTGATATTTATAATTTGGTTCTAGATTTTGATAAGATATTTGCTTTATCGCTAGATGAACTACCAAAAGTAAATGATACTAGCGATGAAACTTTAATTCCAGATTCAGTAGTTGAACTAGTAAACGCACGGGTGGAAGCAAAATTGCAAAAAAACTATGCATTAGCTGACGAAATGCGCAAGAAAATACTTGATATGGGGTATATAGTTATAGATACTCCAACTGGTCCAAAAATAACATTAGTAGATAAAAACAACAATGCAAAATAAATAAACGTAAGAGATGATTTATGAAATGTCCAGTTTGTAACACGGAAATAGCATGCAGAGCAATAGTATGTCCACTTTGCCATGCTTCACTTGATGATGGAAGTGGAATTATCGACGAAGCGCGCATTTTGCCACGCTTTTTTCCACCGCGTGGGAAGATGCCAGCACTTGCAACTACTCTCTTTGATAGAGTATATCTATTGATTGCAACAATTTTTGCCGTATCCGCCTTAACTGTTTTTATTTATGTAAACATGCTTCGATTTTTTTTCGTGGTTTTGGCTGGCTTATTTTATATATATCTATTGGTGCGCAACACGATAATTGGAACAAATCATTTTACGCAAAAGGTTGTAATTCAAACAGTTGCATTAACAGTGATAGCTTTTACTTTACCACCAGCGTTTACTCAACCGTTGGTGATTTATGAATATATTCTCCCTATTATATACCTTATTTCTATAATATTAATTGGTGTATTTGTTTTAGCAAACTTCAAACTTTTTCCACATCATTTAATAAACCTAATTTTTGTTGCAATACTCGGAATATATCCATTCGTTACCATACTCTTAAGCACAAACAGTAATAAAGTGGCAAATATAATAATCGCTGCAATTACTGCCACAATTGCGGCAATGATAATTTTACTATCCTTGATTTTTTCATCGAAAAGAATATTGTCTGAATTAAAACGCATATTCCATGTTTGAACATACAAGACTAAATTTAATTACATATTTAGTTTAAGATCGCTAAAGTTAGCTTTTTAAAATGCAAACGATAGTTATAAATAATTATAATAAAGCTTTTAAAACTTAATAAAGCAAAGATGCTATTTGTATTTAATGCTTTAAGCTGTAAAGATGGATTTAAAATATTAAATAATAGTATAATAGTATAATAGTAAACACTTAAACTCATTAAAAGTTTAGTGTTTTATAAATATTTCAAATTGCTTTTAAAAATTTCAAATTCCATATATGCATGCTTGAATCTTTTTATTCATTCAAGTTTAAGATGCGCACTGCTTATTTGATGTGAATTTGTTAGATTGAAAATTATTAAAATTCTTTCTAAAAATTAATGTGATGAACATTAAACTTTAATAAACTACGAGTAATTGAGCTAAGACACAAAACATCAAAAACATAATAAAATATTTAACTGTTTTAAAAAATTTGCTATTATTTAAAACGTTAACTTTGATACATTGAAGATATAAACATGCTGTGGAGATGAAAATTTCATGAATCTACTCTCTAAATACATTAACAGAACTGATTTTAAAGATTATGCCGATTTTAAAGAAAATGTAAGTTTAATAGACATTGAAAGTTTCAATTTTGGATTTGATATTGTTGATGAATATGCAAGACTCGATCCTACAAAGAGGGCATTAGTTTGGTGTGATAACAATGGAAAAGAATTAATACTTACATTTCATGAATTATCAAAGCTCTCAAACCAAACGGCAAACATGTTACTTTCTAAAGGGATTTGTAAAGGCGATTTTGTGATGACTATGTTAAATCGTCGCTATGAGTACTATATTGTTGCAGTTGCTCTATGTAAAATTGGTGCAGTTTTAATTCCAGCAACCTGTCTATTAACACACAAGGATATTGAGTATAGGTGTATTAATGCTGATGTAAAAGCAATAATAGCAACTGATGAATCGCCAGTTATTGATGCAATATTAGAGGCACAGCCACAATTGCCAGAATTAAGGTTTTTATTCACGATAAGTGATGTGTGTGGATTTTTGAATTTTCATACGGAAATCAAAGCACACTCCTGCACCCTAAGAGTTATCGACAAGCCTAACCTTGACGATAAAATGCTTGTCTATTTCACATCTGGGACCACAGGATATCCTAAAATGGTAACACACAGCTTTAAATACCCATTAGGACATATAATGACAGCATATTTTTGGCAGGCAGTTCAAGATGATGGATTGCATTTTACAATGGCTGAAACTGGATGGGCAAAATTTAGCTGGGGAAAGATTTATGGACAGTGGATTGCTGGAACAGCGGTATTTTGCTATGACTATTACGGAAGGTTTACTCCAACGGATGTATTGCCACTTTTAGCAAAATATAGAATAACTACTTTTTGTGCGCCACCTACTATATACCGTTTTCTTATACGCGAGGATCTATCAAAATATGATTTCTCTTCTTTGACTCATTGCACTACAGCTGGGGAACCGCTCAATGCTGAGGTATTTCGGATATTCAAACAGATGACTGGAATATCAATCTGTGAAGGATTTGGTCAATCTGAAAGTGCAGTAATTCTTGCAACATTTAGATATTGCAAGCCACATCCTGGAAGTATCGGACTTCCAACTCCGATTTATGATGTTAGACTACTTGATGATGACATTGATGTAACAGATACGGGAAAAGAAGGGGAAATAGTAATAAATCTTCGTGAAAATCAATTTGGATTACTAATAGGTTACCATAAAGATGCCGAAAAAACGCGATTTGCGGTTGAAACAGGGTGTTATCATACTGGAGACTTAGCATATAAGGATAAAAATGGATATTTTTGGTTTGTAGGGAGAAAGGACGATATTATTAAGTCTAGTGGATATCGTATAGGTCCATTTGAGGTTGAGAGCGCATTACAAGAGCACCCTGCCGTTTTGGAGTGTGCAATAACAGGAGCACCAGATCCATTGCGCGGACAAATAGTTAAAGCTACAATAGTCTTAGCAAAGGGCTATCAAGCATCTGAAGAATTGAAAAAGGAATTACAAGAGCATGTCAAAAAAACAACAGCACCCTACAAATACCCACGAATAATTGATTTTGTTTTAGCTCTACCTAAAACTGTGAGTGGAAAAATAAAACGTAAGGATATTAGAAAAGAGTTTGATACAGAAGGTTAAATCGAAAGTAGCAAAAATGCCGAAACTTGTCTTTAAAAAACAGGTTTCGGCATTTTTATTAATAGATATGAATTTTTAATTTTAGTTATAAACCTCTGGATGGTTTTTTACCATAACATCCATAGCTTCATCACAGATAACAAGAGTTTCATCGACAAGCTCTTCAGTTAATGAGAGATTAATAAAGTGATTATGATGATTTGTTATAAACACACCACGCTTTACGCACTCGGCTATCCATTCTTGGTGTAGTAATAGTGAATTGTCATCTTTGATCATAAGGTAGAACATTGCTGGTTCACCAGAAATAGAAAGGTTTACTTTCTTAGTTGCAGCTATCTTTGTTAAGCCATCTGTTAGTCGAGTCCCCATCTTTTTAAAGTAGGTGCAAGCATCAGCGTCAATGAGCTTCTTAATATTAACTAATCCAGCTGCAAATGGAACTGCACTCATCCAGTAGCTTCCAGTATACATGATTGAGCTAACTGAGGGCTTTAAGAAATTTTTTCCGCACAGTGCAGAGACGTTGTAGCCATTAGCAATAGCTTTGCAAAAGCAGATAAGATCAGCTTCAAAGCCATAGTGAGCATCAGATCCATGTAGATTTAATCTAAAACCAGCACGAATATCATCTATGATTAGAACGATATTGTTTTCCGTGCACAGCTTTCTTACGCCAGCCCAGTACCCATCTTCAGGCAATACATTATCCTTGAAATTGCCATGCATGTATGGTGTAGCAATAAAGCATGCGATTTTATCCTTTTGTTCTGAAATTACTTTAGTAAGCTGGTCTAGATCATTAAAATTAACATAAATAGAATTGCGACAATCCTCAGGTAAAACACCAGGTGAATCTGGCTTTTGAGTCCAGGGTGCAACACCGTGATAATACCCATTTACAAATATGATTTTTTTCTTTCCTGTATGCGCTCTAGCTACCATAATAGAAAGTTGAGTTACATCACCACCGTTTTTAGCAAAGAAAGCCCAATCCTTGCGAACTGTATCAGTAAGGAGCTCTGCAAAATCAACCATAATTGTGTTTGGCAGTGTAGTACAGTTTCCTAAAGTCATCTGTTTATTTGCCGCCTCATCAACCTCGGGATCGCAGTATCCTAACACATTAGGACCATAGCCGCACATATAATCTATAAATCGATTTCCATCAGCATCCCACATCTCGGAGCCTTTAGCTCGGCTGAGAAAAAATGGATAGGCTGACGTTGGGATCATACAACCTTCTGCAGGGCCTAGGTGACCATAAACTCCACAAGGAACAACCTTTGACGCACGTTCCATTGTCTTTTGACTTTGTATATATTTGTATGTTTCTTTTTTCGCTGTTTTTTCAATTGCCATCTTACTCAAGTCTCCTATGATAAATATTTTGGTACTATATTGAGAATCTTATTAAGATCTTCAAGCATTGGGATAAACCCTTTCATTACTAACTTTCCGCTACTTAGACATGACATAGCATCTATCTCACCACGAATTAGTTGTCCAGCTGTTTCGATAGAATCAAATATCATGAATGATCTAGGATTTTCAGATTTTCGCATTTTAGTGGTAAGTTTTCCACCGTTTGCGATAATAGTAGTTGCCTCAAGGTCTTTAATTTCCATGCTTATTTCACCATCGTGAATCCTTGCTCCAGCCAATTTTCCAATTCTATCATTGTTGCCAATTTGTGCTAGTGCAGCAGCCATTGCATAGAAAGAAAGCTTTGTGCATAATTCTTGCTCTGGTGTTCCGTCCAATCGCTTACCATCTCTCAAAATAGATGACATTTCCTTTGTTAGTACCATAAAAGGTGTTTCAGGCTTGCCCATAAATTTTAATGTCTTAAAGATGCCTTTTAGTGGTATTGGCATTGCCTTATCATCTATTACATCATTAAATTTTTCTGGCGAATTGCAATATAAATGGATATCAACTTTTCGTCCATCAAAAGGTAGTGTACTTATTGCACCATCATTGAAAATCAATAATCCATCAGGACCATCTTTTACGTTAAATCTTACGATGATATTTTGTTGTTTAGCTACAGCTTTAGCTTTTTCGTCTAGCTCAACGAATTTCTCAAGTGTACCTATAGCCGCAAAAAAATTAACGAAAGCCCTTGTCTTGGCTTCTAATTTTGCTATTGACATGTAATACCTCCTAAAAGTTATATTGCCGCTCCAGCGGGAATTTTATTCAAATTTTCTATATAAATAAGTTTGATTTTTAGTTAGTGATGTAAAAGTAAATTTCAAGCATAAGAGCTTTGTTCAAAACACGACTGAGACAAAGTAAGAATAGAGTAAATATACTAGAAAATCATACTTTGAAAGCTTAGATATTTTCTACATAGGAAATCTCTTTTTTCTTCTTAGAATTATTATTAACTAACAAAGGGCTAAATGTCAAATGTTTTTCATGTAAGATTAAGAATTTAGTCTATGTGAAGAATTTAGTCTTATGTTATGTCTTTATCGATTATTCATAAGTTGTGAAAACTACTCTTTAAAAATGAGAAGCTGTGAGTTGAAAACGCATATTGAAAACAGAAAAGCTAGTTTCTTCGTTTTAGATCAAACTAGAGTGAATTAGAACTCATTCTTTGATAAAACAAAAACTCAGTAACTTAGAGTTATAGACAGTCAGAGTGCTCACAGTATTAGTTTACTTTGGCACCGCTAATGTTTTCAACACTGCATGGATTTTCAAAATGCGTTAAGGTGTAGGACACTAAATCAATATCAAAACACCTTGATTGGTCACAGTTTTTTAATGCTTTCAAACTAGTAAACCAATGAGCTCGTTGTATGATTTTTAACTAGCATGCATTAACTATTATCTTAAGATCGTAATTTTCTAATTATAATTGACTGGTTTTGTTGGGTCTAATGGATTTGTCCTAGGCCTTGTATTTCCCTTTGGTATTGCAGAAATACCTCGACTTACTAATGAGCGTTTATAATTTCTGTTATATTTTTTCAAGAACCGTCGTTGTCTTATGCCAACAATGACTAATACTATGATTGCCATACCAAACAGACCAGCTGCTACATAAGCAATATATGTCATCATAGTATAATCAATAGGTATATTGAAAATACTCATTATGTTCTCATCTACAGGTGCAGTGCTAACCTCTGCTTTGGCAGCTAAGATGTAAGTATCCAAAGATTCAGAGGAAAAAGTTAGGCTCGTGCCAAAAGCATCAATTATAAAGTTTTTAATTGGGACAATTGTACCATCCGAGGCAAGTCTATAAACACCAAAGCTTATATACTCCTTGTATTCAGTAGGAATTGAAAGAGTTATATTAATTAATCCTGTATTATATTGTGCACCCAGAGAGGATAGCATAAGTTTCTTAACATATATTATCGCTCTAGCATCCGTTGATGGCATTACCTGTAGAAGAGTTTTTTGAGCATTGGCTACTAATTCGCTAGAATTATCATAATTTTGGATTTCTAATGAAACACCCGCTGACAAATGCTCGCCTTCTATTTTAACGCCAGTTGCATCATCTTGCAAAAGTAGCAACTCGCATCGTCGTTTCAGTTCTAAAAGCTTTGTGTAGAGAGAAGTGTTAAATACGCCCTTTTGCGTGGTAGCAAGGTTAGTATATTCATTGTAGGATCTTAAAATCCCCTGATAGTCATCACGGCTCACAACATTAACCGCAGGCAGGGATGTGATATCCCCCTGAAGAGATTCAACCTTTTCCATTAAAACTCTAAGCTTATTGTATTCAGTTTCAAGTTTCGCATAGGCAGCTACAAATACACCTGATCTGATCAAGTTTTGTTGCCATTCTGGATAGCGAACAGTTTCATCTTTAGAGATAAATAGATTAATATAACTATGCATAGTGTTATAGTCGTTTGCTAATGTAAATTGAGTTGTATCTGCGATCCTAGTTAGATATAATTGATAAGCATCAACTTCCTTTTGGAGAGTTTGTAAACGATCCTGAAGAGAAATAATTTGACTATTAAAGTAAGCACGTCTTGGGGCATCTGTTAGAGTCCCACTATCAACTGCAGCATCAAATTGGTCCTTAAATGTTTGCAAAAGAACTCTATGCTCTGGACTTAATGTTATTGTGTTCACTCTAAGCTCAAATACAGTCATGTAAAATACTAGCTCAGCTTTATTTCCAGCTAAATCCTCTACTACAATATGGACCAATCCGCCATTACTGTTATCAACAGTATTTGTACCTATCGTTGCACCATTTATCAGTGGGAATCCATTATAGTATGCAGTTTTAATGTTGTTTTCTGTATATGTGATAACTTGATCGATATAATACTTAAAAGGAGCATCATAGTTAATTACTTCTTTTCCATCCACGAATACAGAATTGTTTTCAATTATTCCAGCATTAATTACGGGTGGAGTGTAATCTATATTAACGTCAAATAAATGCTCAACCTCGATGCCAGCAGAATTTCTTGCAATAATATGTATCTTAGAGGTCTCATTTATTCTTAGTGTTGATGGAAATATATTGAGGTTACCTGAATTTGTAGATTCATAATAAAAATAATTGACACTGAGTCCTGATTGAACAGGCTGTCTTGGCTGAACTGCTAAAACAACCTCTCGGGCACGTGTCCATTCACCAGTTAATATAGTTTCAGAAATCGATGCACCATCTGGTGTTACCGTGCCTCTTATTGTAAATTCAGGAACGATACGATCCACACGTATACTAATTTGTCTTGAATATTCTTGACTTCCACCCCTTATGCGTGCGCGAATGAATAGAGTGAAAATCCCACTCGTTTTGTCTACTGTAAGCTGATCAAGCGAGAAATTCTTGCCAGTACCTGGAAGATTTTGCCAACTCTCACTAGCAGAGAACCTAAAGGTATAAATAACACCACTTGGATTTATGACTTTATCATTTGCCTCATTATATCTGCCAGCATCATCAACATTGGTAGGATCAGTAGGAACAATGCGGATAAAAGGTTCGGCTGGTAGGAAATCCGTAGCTAAGTTATCGGGAGATATAGAATCAGCAGTAGCGACAACCACATCATTTTGCAAAACCTGAATGTTGAATGTTGGTTGTAAAACGTCTATTTTAATGCGGACTCTATCTTCCTTACTTTCAAATGATGCCAGTAAGCCACCCAAAGTAACAACTCTAAATTGAACAACAGCATCAAAATTTTTGAAATAGGTATATGTTCCAGTTGATGAGTCATTGGGAACAAATTCTGAAGTACCATCAATGCCTGAGAATTCAATTGTTAAAGTAGATGACCCATTCGAAGCAATAAGTGGTTGGTTTTTATTCATTAGTGTCCAATCAATTCCGTTCGTGCTGAAATAATAGTAGACACCCGAACTGGGCATAATGTTACTAATGCTAAGGTTGACTGTTGCTGATGAAGTCCAGTTGTATTCGTAGATATTGTTTGAGTTTTTTGCGGCACCAGCAGGATACATAATAGCTCTTGGTGTATTTGAAGCAGTCTCTTCTTTTTGAGATATGATTTTGATAATATTGTTTTTTGTACCACTCTCATTAGTGGCCAGCAAATAACCAACGCCGCCAGGCAAACTCCTAGTCGTTGTAATCTCATCAACAAATTCATCTTTTGCAGGAATGATGCCGTCATTTTCGCCTTCAAAGTAGTAGTATCTTATTGGTGCGATGTTTTTGAATACTAAAGCGGTTGGAACACTTAAGTCGGAAGCTTTATCAACGCTATAAACTCGCCAGTACTCAGTCGAGCCTACATTGGATTCTTGTCTTAACGCACCGCTAGTTTTAATTACGTTTAAAGGATTTGGATTGGTACCGTCTGTTTTATCAAGGCGAACCACTATTCCAGCTAACACGTTACTCACAGCATTAGCATAACTTATTCCACGGAAATAAATTGTGCCACGGAAACCAAAACCAATAGAACGATTTTCATAGAAGTTTTCAAAGCCGCTGAATATAAAGTTCTGCACATGATATCCGTTATCATCTGCTGTGATGTCTCCTTCAATCGCTAACCAGTTTGTGTATGTCCCATCATATGATTCAGCACGATACTGGTACTCTATAATCGGAACCAATGACCTTAGATAGAAAGACACATCTAAATCTTGCCAATAATCACTTTGTGCTGATGTAATAACGGATATATCGAATGCTCTTATGTCATAATTGACAATTATGATGTTAGTTTCTGTTCTATATCGAATGTTAGCAACACTCACTGCTTTAGATTCGATATAAAATGCATATTTTACAGTACCAGTACTACTGCCAATTGAAAGGGATGATATCGCAATTTTTAATTTGTCAGACTGTGCTAGAAGATATGCTCCATCAACAGGATTTGCGCCAGAAAAAACTTGATAATATACAGAGAAATGGCCAGAATGGTTTGAATCAAAGGTTAAGGAGACATCATGAGATACCGATTTCTCAACCTGATATATGTATGCATCTTTTTTTAGTGTTAGTTGCTCTTCAGTATAAACGTCTCCAGCTATCACCTCAGTATATGCTGAAACATTATTCAAAATGATAACTGTATTATCTATGTTTACGTTTACAACATAGTCTGTAGTCAGACCTGAACCCGTAGTAAGTCTAAAACGATATGCGCCAGAAATTGTAACCTCACGAGTATAACTACCATTTACTAAATCTAACTTTCGCGCAGGTAGATTTTCCAAAATAGATTCACAGGTCAAGCCAGAAATGCTAATTTTAGGAACGATTCTAATAACAACTCTTCCATTTGCCCAACCGTTATCGTCAATTTCAATACTACTATCTGTTAAAAATCTCGTAATTGTTGCCTGTGGCGTGTCAAGATCGAGCATTATTTGCTCACTTGTAAGTAACGGTGTCAGATTTTTATTATTAGCAAGGTTTTCAGCGGTAAACGCTAATATTTGCTTGTTAATCGACACATCAATCTCTGTTTCAAAAATACTATATCCGTCATAATATGATAATAACTGTGCGTTAAGCGGACGGGAAACTGTAGTTCCCGCAGGACGATACGAAAACACAAATTCAGAGGAAATTCCGAAAACAGCAGCAACCTTAAGTTTAACAGTAATCGCTTTATTTCCCCAGCCATTAATTTTGTCGTAGTCTATGGGTTCTGCAAATTCAAATGAAAAATTTGATGGTAAAATTGCAACCGTGAATTTGACTATTTGCTCTAAATTTGCAAGTGATTTTGCGCGGAATGCAAAAGTGCGTGTGATTAAAGTAGGATTATAAGTAAACTCCCTAACATAGGAAAAAAGTGTCCCAGGTAAGTTATTCTCTGGATCGATAAAATTAATATCAGTTGTTTGGTCAGGATTGTCAGTTATGTCTGCATATGAAAAAGTTACAGTAGAAGAATTGGGTGCACTATTTACAGCAGTAAATGTGATTTTGTCGCTAGCATAACCAGACTTATAGTCTGTTCCCTTTGGCGAGCCCATTGTTTTTATGAGAATTCCTTCAGCATCAAGAGCAGTGAGTGTTAATGCTGGTATTTCCTTATCTATAAAAGTCGGATATGACGATCCTAAATCCCAATGCTCCTTACCAGCTGCACTAACAGCTTTAAAATATAGCGTGGGATAAGTTTCCCTTGCCGTAAACACAGCTGTCTTGCTATCGACAACGGTCATTGGAATCCAATTATTTCGAGTAGGAATATCGATGGTATAATAGAATGTTGCATCTGCACCATATATGCTATCAAGCATTGCAGATCTTACGGTATAAAGAACTTCGTGAGCAGACCATTCACCAGGAATATATACAGGTTGTTCTGCACTACCACTGACAATTTTTCTAGGATCTATCTCCATACTAGGCGTACGAGTGTCGATGCGGACGTTTATTAATGCTCCATAAGGGTAAGAATTGAGACCTGTAGCATCGTTAGCTTTAAAGGAGATGCCACCAACATATGCACCAGAGAAAGGCTCCTCGACAAGCGTGATTTCATCCAAGTATGAAACATATTTTACAGCCGAAGTCTGCGTTTCATCTAATTCCATCGGAATCCAATTGAGAGAGTTGTCTAGTGAATAATAGACCGTTCCGTTGGCAGTTTGTTTCATCGTGGCAGTTAATCTTATCCTTGTTGCGATCCAAGGTGTTGTTGCCGTGTCATATGGTGTCCACGTTGCCTCGCTATTTAGGAATTCGGCGTTAACAATTTCAATAGCGTTGTCACTAGGATTGTAGTTGTTATCGACAATTAAATTAATGAATCGAGGGTTTATGTAAAAATATGAATCTGTACCTGTGTTGTAAATTGTCTTAAAATATATGTACTGGTTAGAAACCATAGCAGAAAGATCAACAAATGTAGTTGCGGGTGTAGAAAGATATGCACCATCCTGAATTGAACTAAAAGATCCGTTAATTCGTAGCCAGTCACCATCGTTTGGCTGTGGAACTCCTAATGTCTCTTTTGCATAGTACCATAGCTCTGTGTCAACGGGATTTTTAGTCGAACCCTTAAGATTGATGGTAAAATTCAGTGCTGAGAGAACATCGGCACGCACTATCGTGCCACTCACATATGTAGAAGTGTCTATATCAAATCCTAAGTAGTTTTCGACTATTGTAGGGTCTGCCTCTATTGTCGCAGCAGTTGCAAGTTTATTCGATGGCAGGAGTGAAATAAGGCACACCATGAAAATAATCAACACAGCGGTAATCACTATGCCAAAGAATCTAAGTATTGATTTGCTTCGTAGCATTATCGTCCTCACTATGTATTAATCGTTTTCAATCAACATTATTATTACTGCTTTAAAATAAAATTAAATGCTATGCTTACAACACTATAGATATCATTTAACATCAAGAAATGCAAGGTTTTATAGTGTAATATCAGCTCACATGATGGTCTTTTATAGTTAATGTAAACCTAAATACCAATTTGCTAAAAAATCTGTTGAGCTAAATACCATTGTGCTAACAAGCATATTTTGGGTTGGGAGGCAACTACATTTTAAACGGTTAATAAGACTTTTTTCAGTTAGATTAGTTTAGTGCTCCACACCTAACAATATAATATAATATCACATAACAGCTCAAAAATCAATATCTTTTAAAATAATGTGTTTTGATTACCTTGAGTTGTAGAATGTAAAATGAATTGTCGCAGAAACTAAAAATTTTCAGACCGTCAGAGGACACAATTTTTGTCAACGATAGTCTATACGGGAGCAATTTATCGGAATTTACTAATTAGACAATGAAACAAGCTTAATTTATAAAATCGATAAATAAATGCTCAATGATT
>JAITQU010000073.1 GCA_031288735.1 Christensenellaceae bacterium | reverse complement strand
ATCAAGTTTGAAACTATTCACTGTATTGAAATTTTTGCCAGCTTGCGTAATTACTGCACTGCTGTATTTAGATTTTTGAAATGTTATAGCTTTGTTATATGCTTCTTGTAACGAAACGTTTTTTTGTTCAACATTTTCATCTTCATCTGCTTGGTTCTGGTTAATCGCATTTATTAATCTCAATCCACCAACTTGTTCAGTATCTGTTTCAACTATTTGATTGCCAGCACCGCTAACAATAGCTGCAGATTTTGCAAGCTGGTTGGCAGCATATGCTGGAATTACAGACATTTTTACAGACGACGGCAGAGGCAAATAACTACCTGCAACGCTTGGCACTATCATTCCGTTTGTAAAAAATCCACCAGTTTGCAATGCACCTATCAAGTTCGCTGCGCCAGGAACAAAAACAGCGTACAATAATGTTAATTCTGCTAAGTTTTGGTTATCCAAATAGAAAATTTCCATGAAAGATACTAAAAATTCTTCAACCTCTGGAATTTCAAAATTGTGTACAACGCTTAGTAAACTATTTTTGCCCGCTTGTGCAAAAGTTTTGTGCATTAATTCATGCCGCAATGTGTCTCCAAAAAGTTTTAGCTTTTTGGCACTCGTCCCGTCTGAACTTGCTACAAAAATCGCGTAAAATACATTCCAATTTACAACAACTTTACCTGAATTCGCATTGTAGTGCATTAGTTCATTTGTTGTAATATTGTCATTAAGTTCTATGAAATTTACGGCATCATAAACTAAACCCGGATTTAAAAAATTTAAGTATTGATTAAATATTTCAGGGGTTGCATCAGGAATTTTTGCACCGTTTACACGCACAAAGTTTGCACCATCTTGCAAAATTTCAAGCTTGGATTTTTGGTCAGCGATGAAAGTTGTAATGTTAGCTGCAATATCGCTGATATTTCCGTATATCGAAAAACCGGTTTTCAATAATACTTCTTGTGCTGCTCCGAAAGAGTCAGATTCTATTTTGTCGGCTATTACTTCGGCACCGGATATCGAGGAGGAGGTGGATTCGGGGGATTTTTGGGGGTTGGTGCTTGCAGTAAGCGCCAGGTACTCTGTGACAATGTCATTTTGAGAAATTGTGTTTATAAATTTAAGCAAGTCTTGGTCTTTATGGTAACTAATACAACATTGACTGTGTGTTTCTCCTTTTTGTATTTCCACAGCAGCTACCTCTACTAAATTTTTAGCCAATTCTTGCAATATTTCTTTGGGTTGATTTGCCAAGCATAATGTTAATAATATATGTTTAAAATTTTCATCAACTATATTTCGACTCAATGAATTAATACCAGTATTACCAAGGATATGTAAAGACAACAGGGTATCCGTGAAACCTGTAGATGTTCGCAGTATAGCCTGCACAACAGAATCATCTAGTTTTGGCGTTCCATCCAACTTATCTTGATTTAGAAATTCAAAAACCTCCGGCAGTTCTCGATTAAATTTTAAAAACACTATATCTATACCTGTTTTGTTAAAATTTATTACGTTACCAGAATTATCAAAAACAAAAAGCAAACATAAAAGCAAATGTGCGTTTACAAGAAAGGTTACTTTACCGTTTTCATCAGCCGATATACTGTACAATTCTTGACCGTTGCTATTAGGGTTATCATAGTTAAAATTTATTACAAAATTATCGTACCCGAACGGTTCTGGGACAAGCAAATTATCAAGTATATTTCTTACCTTTGAAGCAACAAAGAACTGGGTTTTTAGTTTATCTTTTTTGATTGCAGTTTTAAAATAATTTTCTAGGTCTTGTGCATTTTCAGGCATACTTTGAATGGTCATGTTGCTATTAAGATCAAAATTATTTTTTAATTGCAGCAGCTTTTTGTCAAACTTATTTTTAATGTTCTTTATAAGCTTAGTATCATTAACTTCTTTAAATATTGGCTTAAACTCATCACTAACATCTTCAAGGTTTACATTAAACAGGCTATTTTTTGCATCTTTAAGTGTTATTTCTAACAAATTCATCGAAAAAGAAGCAGGATAGGAATCATTCATTTTACCGTCTTTTGTTGTTATTTTTAATTCGGATTTTTTAGTTTTCGGTTTTTGTGATGCTGAAAGAAATTTTAGACGTCTTGTAACAACAGTATTGGTAGAAATTGTATTTGCAAATATAAGTATATCTTTATAGCGATTAATAGAACCTGCCCAGCCTGATTGACCTTTTCTTATCTCCAAAGCAGCTGCGTCTACTAAATTTCTAGTAAAACCTTGCAATGTTTTTTGATCTTGCTTTTCCAACCATAATACTAATATGTCTGCAAAAATGGTACCTCTGCCAGCAGCTGTACTATTAAACACATTCAGCAGGTAATCAGCATTTATAAAAGTCTGTAAAGCCAGCAGAGTATCCAGTAGACCTGCTGCCGGTGCTTGCAGCATAACCTGTATAACAGTATTATCTATTTTTGGTGCTTCATCCGACTTATTCTGATTTAGAATTTTAAAAACCTCCGGCAGTTCTTGATTAAATTTTAAAAACACTATATCTGCACCTGTTTTGTTAAAACCTGTTATGCCACCAGACTTATCAAAAACAAAAAGCAAACATAAAAGCAAATGTGCGTTTACAAGAAAGGTTACTTTACCGTTTTCATTAACAGATATACTGTACAAATTTTGGCTATTGCTATGAGAATTGTCATAGTTAAAACTTACTTCAAAATTACTGTATCCGAACGGTTTTTGGTCAAACAATTTTTTGCACATATATCCCACTTTTTGTGATGTCGTAAACAACGGTTTTAGTCCTGTAGTTGTAGTTTCAATATATTTTTTTAGATCTTCCGCATTTTCAGGCATATTTTGAATGATAGTATTGCCATTAAAATTAAATGCATTTTTTAGGTTCTGTAATCCGTTGTCAAAATCTTCTTCAATATCAACATTTGTATTATAACATAATATATTTTTTTTAGCTTTTGTAGCTAATGTCTTAATATCTTCGTTGAGATTTTTAGGTTCTGCACTAATTATTTTTGCTTTTGCATCTTTAAGTGTTGTTTCTAACAAACCCATCGAAAAAGAAGCATGATAAATACCATTTATTTTACCGCTTTCATCAACTGTTATTTTTAAATTGTTCTCTTTGGGAACAGCTGCCCCTCGTGGTTTATTTGCTGCCAGTAGTGGTTTTTTAGGTTTTTCATCATCGTCACTGCTGCTGGAAGGGGGACCCTTGTGTTTTGGGTTCGTGAATTTGATAACAATTGGGTTCTCGAAAACAATGGGAACAACTGGAAATTGTGGAGCAAACGTTTTTGGGTTTTTAGCACTATCACTGAATATTGGCTTCTTGCCTTTGCCATTAATTGGGTTGTTGGGAACAGCTGGGTTTTTCTTTTTTTCATCGTTGTCACTGCTGCTGCTGGAAGGGGTACCCTTGTGTTTTGGGTTCTTGTCTTTGTCATTAATTGGAACTGGAATAGGGGTCTTCCTAGTAAGAGGTATGCCATCGTCGCTGCTGCTGAACATTGGGTTCTTGACTTTGCCATTAATTGGGTTGTTGGGAACAACTGGTTTTTTTGTTTTCATGTCTTTTTGACCTGGTGTCTTGGGAACAACTGAAATAGTAGGGGTCTGGGTCCGGTCCTTCCTAGCAATAGGTGTGTTGTCATCGTCGCTGCTGCTGCTAAACATTGGGTTCTTGCCTTTGCCATCAATTGGTTTGTTGAAAACAATGGGAACAACTGGAAGCAGTTTTTGCACTGGGGTTACTGTGGTTCTCTTAACAACAACTTCGTTTTCGACATCGTCATATCCGTTTTCTCGTGTTAGAGGGTGGTTCTTCCCTGAAACATATTTGCTGTTTGCATCAACGTTAATATTAAGATCAAGCCCAAGCGAACCTTTTACCTGGTTGGATTGTTTCCGTCGACCTGCACCACCACCGGATTGTTTGACGAATAAAAGTGGCTTTCTGGTTCGTTCTCTGAACACGTTAATAGCATTTTCAACATGCACAATGTCAGCATCAGAAATGTTTTCCAAAATTACAGGTTCAAGCTTACTCTTATTCTGTTTAGTGATTTCACCACCGCTACTATCACTTTTGCCTGTAATTACTATTTTGCTTAATGCCACATTGGTAGCCTTGGAAAATAGTGACCTTACATCTATTGCAAAATTACCCTTTTTGTTTAAAAATCTTTCAAAAATATACCGATTCAAAACACCTAAATCCTCAACACCAAGTTGTTTAATAACATCGTCATTATTTGCATACGATGAACTATTCATCTCTATTTTTGCATTTTTAAATTCTTCTTCTGACAACAAAGTTTCTAACAGTTTAGCAACTTGAACTGACAGAAATTTACTTTGATGTGCAACATACTCGGCAATTTTATCGTATTTTTTATCAGTCGAACTCATATTTTTTGATGGTACTCTAGTACCCAGCCGTTTTTTACTAGGCAACTTCTTATTATTCTTACCACCAAACAGGCCATCAAAATTGAATGGTGACTTTTCTGGTTCTTCAAAATTTTTATCATCGCTATCACTATCACTGCTGCTGAAAGTGATGTCCTTGTGTTTTGGAATGCTGAAATTGGCGGATATTTTTATCTTATCCACAATATTTGTTGTTTTTGTGTCTTTGGCTTTGGCTTTGTCTTCGGCCTTGGCTTTGGTGGTTTTGTTTTTGATTTTGGTTTTGCCGCTACTGCTCAAGGTTTCGGATAGCTCATGTGCATTTGCTACTTTGTTTATTAGTGGCTTTAGTAGTTCAGACGAAGCAGTAGTAGATATCTTAAAATGTGACATATTCGCACTCTGTTCTTCTTTAGTATCTACATTATCGGCAACTTCATCGCGTTCTTCAGCCACATCTGTCTTTTTTAACACTTTACGTCTAGTCGTCACTCTCGTATTGCTTTTTTGCTTAAACAAGTCATCAAATGGGTCTTTTACCTCTACTTCTCCTGCTCCTACTATTTTTTTCCTAGGAACAATTTCGTTTTCACTGTCATTATCTACATTTGTAGGTTTATTAAACTGTGGTGGTGGTGGTACTGTGGTTTTTTTCCTAGGAACAATTGCGTCGTCTTCACTGCCAAACTCTTTATTTGTAGGTTTATTAGACTGCGGCGTAGGGTTATTTTTTTGAATAGTTTCTTCGTTTTCTGTAAGATGAATTCTAATACCACGAAGCTGCAACAGTTTTTCTTCTTGGTTGAGTTGATTTCGTGTCCTCCTAGCGAATTTTTGGGTAGATCCGGTGGGTAAAGCTGACTTTTTGGTTTGTTGTCTGAATGTTTCAATAGCCTCTTCAACACAAGCAATGTCATCAACAGAAATGTTTTTAAAAATTATAGTTTCAAGAGTACTCCAAATAGTTTTATCCACACTACTACCTTTTTTGCCTGTAATTACTATTTTACTTAATACCGTATCGGTAGTACTTAAAAATGCTGACCCTACATCAATCCCAAATTTAGTTTTTTTTCTTAAAAATTTTTCAAGAATTTGATAATTCAAAGTAATTAAATCCGAAGAACCAAGTTGTTCAATGAGATCATCTTTATTTGCATACGATGAACTATTCATCTCTATTTTTGCATTTTTAAATTCTTCTTCTGACGACAAAATACTTAACAGTTTAGCAATTTCGCTTGCCAAAAATTTACTTTGATATCCAACATACTCGATAATTTTATCGTATTTTCCACCAGTCGCATCTGTACTTGTCTTTTTTGGTATTGCTTCAACATTATTTTTAACTTTCCGTTTACCATGCGACAATCTATTCTTATTAGTAGTGCTTGGCCTTGGCGCAAACATGCCACCAAATGGGTCTTCTTCTAATTCACTATCTGTGCTGGGTTCTGATAACTGTTTACTTATACTTTTATGTGCCAGTTCTATCTGACTGCAAAGTTCAGCATTACCGACATTAGAAAAATACAGTAATAGTTCTTGCTTAAGTGACTCAATATTAGTCCTAACAACACCCTTTCCATCAACAATACCCTTTTTTACTTTATTAATTTTCAATTTATATGTTTTAAATTTTTGCATCATAATTTTTTGCTTATATGTTTCAAGCAAGTTCGCATCTATTTTTAATATTTCTTCATCAATTGCTTGGTCTATTTCTTGCTTTGAAGTACCATATAACTTCAGAAGCTGACCAGCTTCTATAGCAGTACACTTACTGCTGTACTTTGCGTCGTCGCCCGTAAAAGAGATAGTAAAACTCTTGCCTTCGACATCTACCATACTATAATAAAAATTATCCAACCTTTTTTTGTTTGCTGCTTTCATTGCCATATTAACTTTAAGCTTCAAGTAAGACTCCAAAATTACATCAGTATCTTGACTGTTAGACATTGCCAGTGCTATCTTGGTTCTATATTGATTGTTGCTATCTACTTGTTTACAAATAATTTCGTAAAAAGGTTGAACCAGCTTTGCAATACGTTGCTCTATTAACAATGGCAAATTATCTAATGTCTGTTGTGATTGTGGTGAAACTGGCAAATAATTAGTATACGATGGACTATTTATGACCTTGAGCCTAAAAGCACTTACAGACCTGTGAGCAGCAATATAGTAATCATTTATTTTTTTGCCATCTATGCTTCCGGTGTTACTAAAAAGCAATAGCTTTTTTAAGCTTTCCATATAATGAACACAACTGATGATTTTGTTAGTGTTTCTACAGAGAGTGTCATAGTACGAAATATTTATATTGTTATTATACTTATTTATTCTGGCATCCATTGTTGGAATCCACATATCAATATTTTTACGCACACTATCAAACCTACCTGTTAACCCATTATCTATATAAGTATTTATTTTTGACATTTCATCATTAATCACTGTGTTAATTTGTTTTTTTACATCATTGCTAAGACTGTTTCTTGCACTGTTATATTTTTGATTAAAAACTGAGTCGTCAAAATTAAGACCAGTCAAATTAAGTTCTGTTTGATAATTAAAAGATCTATTGAAGTAGTCTTTTATATAGTTGTCTTTAGTTTTTATCGCTTCTATAACTTTAAATGTTAAATAAGCTTTTACGTTGTCGTTTTGGTTACCTGGCAACTCTGCGTTTATGTTATTTATGTTTTCTTCTACGTTTTCGTCATCGGTAGTAATCACACTGTTTTGTGCAATTTGCTGACTAATAATGCTTTCAAAATAATATCCTATTTGAGATGAAATGCAGGTTCGTATTTTTTCAACATTGATATTATCTTTTGTCGTTGCATGTTTACTTGTGGAGTGCGGCTTGTCTACTGTCGGCGGCGGCAGAGTCGGCTTGGTAATTTTTTCAACTTTGTCTTTGTCTTTGTCTTGAACAGTCTGATTGCTTTTGCTTGGTGTTTTTGTCGTGATTTTGACTGCATCGGTGGGCGACTGTTTGGTGTTTTTACTCGTTTTTAATACAGAAAGTGCTGATTCAGAACTTTTTATCAACAACCCAATTTGCGTGCATTCTACTTCCAACGCCTCATACTCTTTTGAACCTGCTAATAGTTCCACCTGCAAAAAAGTTTTTGCAGACTTTAATTTTCTAAAATCTGTATCTATCGTTTTCAAGAAAGTTTTTGCTTCTTCAATTTTTCTTTCTGTTATATAAGTTTGGAGTGTAGTTATGTTTGCTCGCAATGCTGTTGCCCAATCAGAAAATGAGATTTTGGGATTTAGCAGTTTGACTATATTAGCTTTAAAAACTTGTGCCAATTTATCTGCAATTTTATCTGTTGTTTCTTTAGCTTTCTTCGTCAAGTTGTTGAAATCTTCTATTGGCACTTCCTTTTGCAACCGAATAAGATCTGCCACAGCAATTTCTGGTTGCACATCAATATAAAAATACTCATATTGCGACCTTTGTTCGTCATCATCAAGCAAATCTAAAAGATTTAAGCCTACTGTAATCCACCCAGTTTGCACACCAAATTCTGCGTTTATTTTTGTTGCAATAAGCCTGTCTATGTAGATTTTCATATTTGCATTTTTTATATCTGAATATTCTGTTAGACTTTTCTGTTCTTCTACTGCAACACGTTTTTTGTTTGCAAGCTGGTAGTTAATAATGTTTTCAAAGTGGGCAGATTGTTTCAGAACGTAGTTTTCCATTTTATCCACAGCAATAGGTTGTGTTGTGCTAGAACTTTTTAGTTTTAAAGCTGTTCCTGGCTTTGTTGGATGACTTGCTGATTGCTTACCCAAATTACCATCAGTACTAGGTAAACCAGAACCACCCGTACTTGCTGGAACATATGGTTTACTTGGCTGCTCTTGCTCCGGATTAGAACTTGAACTGTTCGCATCCATCTTTATATCTGAGGAATGGTTATGTCTGCCATGACGACTGCTGCTTGAACTACTGCTATCTTTATGTGATTTTCTTTTGCTTTGCTGCTGGCTCTGATTTGATTTTAAAAGAACCGCTTTTGCAACTGCAAGAACATCTCTATAACTGTCATGATTGATGTCTCCTGCAGTCCACTTGTGGTTTTGTGTTATTTCAGCATCGGTTTGATTTACGTATGCATGTCTTAAATCTGCTATTTCTGTCTCTGATAGCGTTACAATTGCACGTGCAAAATCTGCATCTTCTACGACAAACAGTATTAATAGTGGCTGAAATAAAGAACCCCTGTCATCTATGCCCAGCATACTTAAGCTCATAGAGAAAAGACTTGAATCTAAAAACAAAGCAACAAAAGTTCTATTCATATTCAATTTATTAAGCACAAGTTGTGCAACTCTGTCAATTTTTGACACCTCTTCGTTAATTATTACAAATAACGCTTTATAGTAACCTAATTCGCCGAATATGGACGCAGCCACCCGAATATTTTCGACATCTAACTCAAGCTTTTTTGTATGCTTATTTAATTCACAAAACAAGTTAAAAAATAACGTTGTATTTATTTCAAAAACAGTTTTTCCATTTTTGGATAATATCTCAAATAGTCCGCCATTATCACTAAACTCTACTGCTGTGTTAGAACCAAATGGATCTTTATGAAACAAAAATCCAAACTGATCTTCAAACCAACCAATATTATCGTTTTTGGGTAAATCTAATAAAGTTCTAATATAGGACTGTGCTTTTTTTATATCCTTCATATCTTGACTATTAGGTACGTCTTTGTAGTTAGCTAAAACGCTTTGGTTTACATTAGCTTTTTTCGACAATATTTCTATTTTTTTGGCAAACTGTTTGCTGACAGTTTTTCCTGTCTCGTATTCATTGTCATAATCAATTTTACAACTAAAATCAGCAAATGACTTTCGAGCGTCTGCTATTAGTTTTTTTATGTAGGGTGAATAAACAGAACTAGTCTTTTTTTCATTTTGCATAAGTTCAAACATAGCAGATGCACTTTTGAAGCTGTCTATCATTAGAGAAACTGGAACGTAGGTTGGTGCTGGTGCTTTTCTTACTTGTTTACTAAATATTGCCATATTCATTGCGAGATTTTCCACATTATTATTATTATTATCTGTACCCTGGTGGGCTATCTGGTCTTCGTACTCGTTTTGCTGGATAGAGTTATTCTCATCATAATCATGATCTGGCTGCTGATACTCATTTTCGTTGACAGTTGCATTACTGTTTTTTTGCTTTTTACTTTTGGATCGCAATTGCAATACCTCAAATTCTGTCGGCTCGGGAATATCTGCGTCTGCGTATTCAGTATTAGTCCGCAATCTATCGTAGATATCTACTTGGGTTTCGCTGTTTCCGGAAGAATGCTTATTCACTTTTTTGACGTCTTTTACAGTAGGATATCCGTCGTCTTGGACAAATGGATTAGTAGTTTGGAGTCCGTTAGTCTTACGATGCTTACGCTTGATAGATTTAGTAGCTGTTTCGTTAGATTTAGAGTGATGCTCATCATTCTTGAACTGGATTTTATCGTTGTTAGTGTTAAAAGAGAAAGGTTTTAAAACGTGATGTTTTGGCTCTTTTACGTTGCGTTCTTCAGGTGCAACCAAGTAATCACCAAAATATAAAAGTTGCTCGCTATCATTGAACAACTCCGGTACTCTTTGTGCTTGTTTTTTAAGTGCTTCCAGTCGTGATGCAAAAATTTCTCGTTGCGATTCTAGTGACTTTATTTTAGTATCAAAAATTACTTCAGATTTTTTCTTGTCTGCTTGCAACTGCACTTCAAATTCCTGAGTTTTTCCGTTAAGGTTTTCGTACTTTTCTTGGTTTGACAGATTATCTACTGCTACTGGATTTTTCATATACGCCAACAAATTTCCTTTTTCTGTTTTTGCCAATTCCAGATAATGTTTCAATAGTTTCTGTTCTGCTTTTAACACCCGGTTTGCATTTACCCAGCGTTCATACGCTCTTGTTTCCTTTGATTGTTCCATACACTCAAACGCTAGATTTACATTAAGCTTTAATTGCCTATGCTGCTCCTCTATAATTTCCTGTTTTTCTATAGTTGCTTCTCGTTCCTTAAATCCTGAAAGTATCAAATTGTTCTTATTCTTACTTATCGTAACTTTTTGCTCAGCTGCAATAATATTTTTTTGGTTTGCAATCAATGCTGCTTGAGCTGCCTTCACAAATTCATCGGCATCACATTTTTTTTGTATATTATCAATCTCTTCGCTATTTTTTGCCTTTTTAGCAGCAAATTCTTCCAAATATTGAAGCATAGCTTCTTTGTCATTTTGCTCTAAACCCAATATCTGGCAACAGCTTTCTAATTCTTCAAGCTTCAATTTTAATATATCTTCCTCACACTTTAAATTAGAAATATCAATATCAAGGATTATTTTATTTTTTTCACTTATCAATTGGTACTGTTCTTTTAGTCTTTTTAGTAAATTCACTTTTATTTCATCATTATAGTTAGTATGGTTAATCTCTTCAACAGCTTGACGGCTTTCCAACTGATTGGCTTTTTCTTCTAACTCAGAATTTAATTTTAGCCGATGTTCTTTTAATTTCAACAGCTTCGCTTGTGCTTGCAACACTTTTTGTTCGTTAAGTTTTATTTCCAAAGGCGGGCTGTTTTTGTACACGCTATTTATAAAACCAATTTTTGCCTCTAATATTTCTTTATGGATTTCTTCACTTGTTTCCTTAATAGTTGTGTATTGTTGCAAATAAGCTTTATACAACTTTTCTTGTTTGTTAGCATTTTTTAACTTATTGTTATTGTAATTTATGTCTATTGTACCTGATTCATTTACCCTACGTTGCAACATTTTTATATCACTGTTAATTGTGTCGTGTTTATTTGTTGCATCATTAAATTCATTCTGCAAACGCTCATTTTCATAAATAAATTCTTCTTTTTCAGATTGCAGTATTCGTTCGCAAATAGCAAAACGTTGCTTTTGCAGTGATCGTGCTTTAGTGCCAGGACTCTTGTTTATTTCAGCTTCTGTATTCATCAATTCTATTTGTAGTTTGTTTGTTTCTAACCTAACAACGTCTAAAAAAAGACCATATAGCCTAGCTTGTTTATTATTAATTAGCACGAACAGCCTCTGATTTTCTTTTTCTAGTGATGTTTCGTCATATGGTTTTTTTATGTCATTTAGGATTTTTGCTTTCTGTGAATGACTATGACTTCTTCTCACTTCCGGCGGCGGATTCAGCTGATTGTTGCTGTTAAATGTCTGTTGTTGTTCGGGTATTTCTCCATTTCTATGCTTCCTTCTTCTACTTTTGCTCTGGTTCTGATTCTGCGGCTGATTCAAGTTATACAAATCGATGGCAGGTGTTTGATTTGCCTGATGCGACGGTCTTTTATTTTGCTGTTGTGAATCCAAATACGGATTTTGATTCAAGGCTTGGTTTGTATACGACGTCCCTTGATTGGGATCGAAACCCTGATTCTGACTCTGATCTACATGCTGATCCTGTTGCTGCCTCCGGCGCCGGCGATGAACTTGTTCCGTGACTTGCGACAAGTCCGAATCCAACTGCCAGTTCAATACAAACTGACCACCACGACTTATAT
>JAITQU010000027.1 GCA_031288735.1 Christensenellaceae bacterium | reverse complement strand
GGCAAAACGACTCGCGAATATAAAACGTACAAAGAACTAACTAAGGAAAGTTTGCGAGACAATATGACAGATATAGAGCTTAATCTCAATTCGCTAGCGGAGCTAACAACGAAAGCACTAGCCAAGAAACAACATCCACAAGGACTAGTCGAAAATCGTGAAGTGGCGAATAAAGGGGGTACTGTTGCGAAAAACGCAAAGGAAGATTTTGAAAATGTTACAGGCATAAATGTGGTTTCCAATGTGAATGCAAAAAATCTTAACGCATCTAATAATAGTAAGATTGATAAAGACGAGTAAGCACTACAATCCAACTGGCCGAAAAAATCGGACAGTTGAAAAAAACAATTTTGCAATATCAGTTAATGAAACGTAAACACTTTCATTAACGTTCGAAATCGTAACAGCTGTATCTTTAACATGGATTACTTCGTTTTTCGGCTGGGAGTGGCGCAACATGCTTAAAAAACGGCGAAACCGTTGACGGATAGTCGAGCATTGCTTTGAATTTGGATTTTAACCTATATTATTTTATTGAAATAGATGCAGACAGAATTAAATCATTATATGACTTAATAGTCATGAAACATAAAGACAAGGAAGAAAAATGCGTAATAATACAAGGCGACACCAATGAAGAGATAGCAATATCTTAGAAAAGTTGACCATTTACGACCGAGCAGTTATGTTCTTAGATCCTTATGCGCTTGAATTAGAGTGGGCTGTTTTAGATAAAATAAGTGCTTGCTCAAAATATTTAGACATATAGTATCTGTTTCCTTTTATGGCAATCACAAGATTGTTAAATAATAAGTTTGAAAACATTGATGAAACCAATAAAACTATAATCACAAAAATTCTTGGCACAATCGAATGGGAGAAAGTTTTATACAAAGAAAACCCTCAACAGAATTTTTTGGTGAAGATGACCATAGGATAAGTTCATATCTTGACGTTGCTCAATTTATTAAAGATAAACTAAAAACAATGTTTGCATACGTATCTGCTGAATCCAAGTTGCTGTTAAATTCTAAAAATGCTCCTATGTTTTTACTGCTGTTTATGATGGCAAACAAAAGCGAAAAAGCAATTAAATTAGGTTCTCGAGTGGCAAATGATATTTTTAGAAGCGTTTCAGAGAATGAATAATATGGATCAAATAGTCAGAAAAACGTTATTATATAAAACGGATGTGGAGTATGGATACTACACCATTAATCATGTCTTGGGATGTTCTCATGGTTGCATGTATCCTTGTTATGCAATGCTGATGTCGATGCGATTTGGAAAAGTCAAAAACTATGAAAGCTGGATTAAACCATGTGTTGTAAGCAATGCACTTGAACTACTTGATAAAGAGTTGCAAAACGAAAAACTTGTAAGCAAAATTAAGGAAGTGCATCTTTGCTTTACAACTGATCCTTTTATGTACAATCGCGATGATATCAGAGATATGAGCCTTGAAATTATCAAGCGATTAAACCTTGCTAAATTAAAATGCACAGCTTTGACAAAAGGAATATTGCCAATTGAATTAGCGAGTTTGTCAAAGGAAAATGAATATGGAATAACATTAATTTCGCTTGATGAAAGTTTTAGACAAAAAATTGAGTCTGGCTCAGCACCATATAAAGATCGAATAGACGCATTGAAAGATTTACACGATAGTAGTTTTAAAACTTGGGTTAGCATTGAACCATACCCTACGCCAAACTTTATAGAACAAAACATAAATGAAATTTTAGAATCATTGCAATTTGTTGATAAAATTATTTTTGGTAGGTTGAATTATAATTCAAAAGTATGCGAGTATAAAGATTATAGAAATTTCTTTAACAGGACGGCACAACAGGTGATCGAGTTTTGCGATAAACACAATATTAAATATCACATTAAAAACGGGACTATTACAGATAGCGTGCAAATAAAACAATAAGAAATTTAAAAAATCTGTTTTAGATTTTGGGACTAACAATTTATTCAGTTGAGGGGTGAACAGTAACTAAAGATTTATGGGATTTTAGCTTGAAATATTGAAAGAAAAGGCCAAAGCTGGTCTTAAATAATTTCGCTCTGGCAAACTTTAAAAATGCCTACTGTCAAACTTCCGCGGTTTTTTGATTAAAATTGTAACGTATGTATTTTGACGGTCTAACCATTAATTCGTTTTACATCCTACAGCAAGATGGTGAAAAACTCTAAAGACAGGAATATGTTTGTATGACTATATTAAAACATGTTATAATGCAAATAAATATAAATGTTGGAGTTATTTATGCGAAAAGAAGAATCCATCATCGACTTTGTCGATGCAGAAAAAAGCATCCTTGCTTTTTGGGAAAAAGAAAAGTGTTTTGAAAAATTAGTAGATCAGAATAAAGAGGGCGATCGTTTTGTGTTTTTAGATGGACCTATTACTGCTAATAACCCCATGGGAATTCATCACGCTTGGGGACGAACACTAAAGGATATGTATATTAAATATAATTCAATGCTTGGTCGATCCTGTCAGTTTCAAAACGGTTTCGATTCACAAGGATTATGGGTTGAGGTTGAAGTCGAAAAAGAAATAGGAATAAAAGTAAAGGGCGATATAGTTAAATATGGTCTTGCGAAGTTTACCGAAAAATGTATAAATCGAGTAAAGAAATACTCATCCATCATTACAGAGCAATCTAAACGCCTAGGTCAATGGATGGACTGGGAGCATTCATATTTTACCAACACTGACCTAAACATAACATCAATTTGGCATTTTCTGAAGAAATGCCATCAAAAAGGTTGGATTACAAAATCACAATCACCAATGCCGTGGTGTCCTAGATGTGGCACTAGTCTCTCTGAACACGAAATGAGCGGTTCATATTCCGACATGGAACATCTTTCTATATACGCCAAATTGCCAATTAAGGGCACTAATGATAAGATCGTCTGTTGGACAACCACACCATGGACACTAACAGCAAACGTTGCATTAGCTATAAATCCAGATATTGAATATGTACGGTTGCGGGTAAAATCCGATTCTTGCACGTTGATTGTAGGCAAGAACGCCATAGGGAAATTCAAAGGTGACATATTAAGTGTCTCTGATGCTTTCAAAGGTGAATCACTTCTTGGTTTAGAATATGAAACTTGTTTCCCTGATTTTGTTTCTCAAAACTTTGTTCATAAAATAGTTTCATGGAATGAGGTTGATGCTACAGAAGGTGTAGGCGTTGTTCACATAGCACCTGGATGTGGGGCTGAAGATTATCGACTCGGAAAGCAACTAGAATTAGTCACAATTTGCCCTATTAATGATGAGGGAATTATAATAGATGGTTTTGGCGAATTTAGTAGTAAAAAAACAACAGAAGTTTCTGAATTAATTGCTAATGCTCTAGAAAAGGTGGGCAAACTATATAAGACTGAGTTATATACCCACAGCTATCCCAAATGCTGGAGATGCAAGACACCTGTCGTTTTCAAACTTGTTGATGAGTGGTATATTCAGACTGATGAAATTCGACCGCTGATGATAGAGGCCGCAAAAACTGTTAATTGGGAACCCGAATTCGCTGGCAAGCGCATGTTGGACTGGCTAAGTAATATGGGAGACTGGAACATTTCACGTAAGCGTTTTTATGGTTTACCGTTGCCGTTCTATCCATGCAAAAAATGCGGACACTTAACCATTGTAGGTAGCAAAGCTGAGCTTCTTGAAAAAAGTGGAAAACAAAATCTTGACAACGTGCCTCATTTGCATCGACCATATATTGACAAAATAAAAATTTGCTGTGAAAATTGTGGAAGTCGAGTTGAACGAATCCCAGAGGTTGGTGACTGTTGGCTAGATGCTGGAATTGCACCATTCTCAACAAAAAAATATTTTGAAGATGAAGAATACTTTAAAAAGAATTTTCCAAGCGAACTCGTTATAGAGATGAAAGAGCAAATCCGTCTTTGGTTCTATTCTATTCTTTTTATGTCTGTAACTCTGGAGGGTGTATCACCATACAAAAATGTTGTAGCGCACAGTAGTGTTATAAATGAAGAAGGTGGAAAATTTAGCAAGACTGGATATATGATTAACCTCGATGAAGTTGCTGAAAAAATCGGTGCAGACCCTGTTCGTTACCTATATGCTGCAGCTCCAATTGGTGGTGATGTTCGGTTCGGATACAAATTGATAGAAGAAGCCCGCCGCAAAATGCTGGGATTTTGGAATATCTATGTGTTCTTTAATATTTATGCATCGATAGACAATCCCGACATAGCATCATTCGAACCCGATTTTACGTCATTACGACATAGCGACAAATGGCTTCTTGCACGTACAGATGATTTTATTTCCTGTGCTAAAAATTCATATGCTTCCTACAAATCCGCAACACTAACTAAAGATTTTGAATGTTATATTGATGATGTAAGCAATTGGTATGTGCGCATTAACCGTAAACGTTTTTGGAAGAGCTCTGATAAGATCGATCAATTAAATGCTTACTGGTGTCTATATCGAGCAATCAAGGTAACTCTTGGAATTATGGCTCCAATTATACCGTTCATGACAGATTATATTTGGCAAAATACAGTTCGTGAAATTGAAAAAGATGAAGCTATTTCTGTTCACCTTTCATATTTTCCAAAAATACTAGATCTAGTCATAGACCAAACCGTTCTTCATGAAACCAAAATGGTCCGTGAAATAATAACAACGTCTCAACGCATGCGAAATGAATCACAGATTAAAATAAAACAGCCTTTGCGTTCTTTATTTATCGAAACAAAACCAGAAAACCATGAAGCTATTTTTAAACTTATCCACATAATTAAGGACGAACTCAACATCAAAAATGTCGAGATAACCGATGATGATTCAAAATTTAATGACGTGCACTATTCTGTGAATTTCCGAGTTGCTGGCATTACGTTGAAAGGTGACGTTCAAATTCTTAAAACTCTTGTTGATAATCTTACTGAATCAGAAACTCAAGCCTTTGATGTTATGTATGATGCAGGTTCCATCAGCATAGGTAGATTTAAAGATTTAAGTCCTTCCTTATTTGAGAGGCGCTTAAAACCAAAAACTGGATTTATCGTAACTACTGAAAATGGTCATACTTTTGCCCTTAACACTATTCTTGACGATGAATTGCTAAGCGATGGACTAGTAAGAGAGTTAATACGGCAAATCCAAATCTTACGCAAGGATGCTGGATTTGCAGTAGAACAGCGAATTATTGCAGAGATTATAACACCTTGTGCTTTTGCATTCAATGCTATTAATAAGTATATTGAGAGAATTAAACAGGACATTCTTGCATCAAGCATCACACATATTCCGTCACCAGAAATTGAGAAGACTTATGTGATTCAAGATTACCAAATAACAGCTAAACTCTTGCGCCAATAAATATTTCTTGGTGTATAATTGTTGCAAAACATTTTTCTTAGCTCAAAACCCAGTGCTTACTTGTTTTCAAATATTTAAGCACGTTTCAAACATACGGATAATAATTTTTGTTACTGTTCACACCTATATGGGAAAACATAGTTATTGTCCGTCCGCACATGATATTTTGGAAAAGGTCAGTGCTTTAGCGGATAAGGTCACAACATGATCGTTTTAAATGCAGAAAA
>JAITQU010000010.1 GCA_031288735.1 Christensenellaceae bacterium | reverse complement strand
TTCTGCATTTAAAACGATCATGTTGTGACCTTATCCGCTAAAGCACTGACATTTTCCAAAATATCATGCTACGGACGGACAATAACTATGTTTTCCCATATGAGGTGTGAACAGTAACGACTTAAGCATGTTAAGAGTCGCTTCGGGAGATTTTTGTAGTGAATTGGTGTAATTATATCTTGCTTTTTATTTGGTAGTAATTAAGTGCACAATTATATTGTTGGCGTTATTAATCCAAAGTCTTAAAAACATATCGAGCGAAAAACAATGTAAAACGCAGAAATATCTAAAATTTCACTGTAGTTAGTGAAAACATATCTTTTACGATGCTAGTTAAATTTCACTTTTATTTAAAGCATTTGTAGAAATCTTCATTTATCGATGAAAATAATGAGCGCATACAATTATATTTTAATGCGCTTAGGATAGCGGTCAAAATAGATGGTCCAATATCTGAATCCAGCATTTTTTGCGATATCGGCAATGTCTTGGTAATTTTCAGCAATACGATTTACTCTATGTGCATCTGAAGAGAATGTAATATTCTCACCGCCTAACTCGCGGTATCGTAGGATAATTTGTTGTTCAGGAATTGTCACTTGTGGCAATGATTTAACAGCTGAGTTTAGTTCAATAGTTTTATCAGTATTTATCACTCTTTTAAGTATTTCATCAATCAAGTCAGCGGTTTCTAGACAGTAAAGAGATTTGTCAGAATATGTGACGTAGCGAGCAACATAACCGATATGTCCTACAACATCAAAGTCGTAGCCAGGCGTAATACTATCAAGTACAGTTTCAAGATATTTTCTATATAAACTAGTTTTTATGAGAGGCTGATTTCTTGGCAGTAAAAAATAAAGATCGTCATCGTCTAGCATATGTACGGAGTTAATTAGTATGTCAAAATGATATTTGGCTAAAAGGCTAGCATACAGAGAAGCGGCTTTTTTGCTATACCCAAGTTCCAAACCAAATGCTAGATTTTTATTGTTTTCTCTTAATTGTGAAAATTCTTTTCGATACTGTTCAATATCCAGCTGTTTAATTTTGCGCTCGGTATCTTGGCAAAAGAGCATATCCATATCTAAATGCTCAGTAACAGCAACGTATTCGATATTTAGCTCTTTAGCTCTTTCGACAATTTCTGAGAGTGTCATATCGCCATCATGTGAATGCTTTGAATGCAAGTGTGAATCTATCATTTGTTCCTCGGTTTACATTTCATTAGGGGCTTCAATACCAAGAAGCCGCAAGCCTTCCTTTATTACTATATGCGTTGCATAAACTATAGCAACACGGACTCGCTTTTGGTGTTTGAGAGCATTAGTAATGCTATTTTCAAGATAAAAACGATTGAATGCTTTAGCAAGGTCTAAAATATATCTTGCAAGGAGACTAGGCTCATATTTTTCTATGACATCCGTTAATATAGCAGGAAATCTCTCAATGAGTGTTAATAGCATTTCACTTTCCGAGTCACTTAAACTTGCAAGTTCTATTTGTGTAAACGGAGCTGATAAATATTCATCAATTTCAATATTAAGTTTTCGAAGTATGCTCAAAGCGCGAACATTAGTATACTGTACATAAGGTGCTGTCTCGCCTTCGAATGATAGCACCTTATCGTATGAAAAAACTGTGTCTTTAATTCGATTATTACTTAGTGCAAAAAAGATGACCGCTCCAACACCTACAATTTTTGCAGTAGTTTCTTTGTCCTTAAGGCTTGGATTTTTTGTAGATATTACATGTAGACTCTTTTCTACTGCGCGGTCAAGGACGTCTCTTAAGAGCACAACGTTACCTCTTCTAGTGGACATTGCGCCATCTTCTAGAGAAACCATACCAAATTGGACATGGACTAGATCGTTATACCAAGGCTTCTTAGAAAGCTCAATTACCTTAAATATTTGCTTAAAGTGGAGGTTTTGCTGATAAGCAACAACATACAGGCATTTGTAAAAATCGTATGCTTTCTTGCGATAAAAGGCAGCTGCTAGATCTCGCGTAGCATAGAGTGTTGCTCCATCGGTTCGCACAAGTAGACACGGTGGCATATCATACTGTGATAAGTCGACTACTCTAGCACCGTCTGAGAGTTTTACAAGTCCTAAGGATTCAAGTTCATCAAGAACAGGTTGCATTTTATCGTTGTAGAATGACTCACCGTTATAACTATCGAACTCAACATGAAGTTTATTATATATTTCCTTTACATCATCAAGAGTTGTTTTTTTAAAAAGCTCGAATAATCTAACACACTCAGTATCACCGTTTTCTAAGTCCTTAAATGCGCTGCGCGCTTGATCGTTAAGTCCTGGATCAAGTTCAGCTTCGGCGTGAAATTTCACGTATAATTCGGTGAGCCTCGATACATTAATTCCTTTAGGATTTTTATCCTCACACCAGAGCCGATAAGCAACTATTAGCTTACCAAATTGAGTTCCCCAGTCACCTAAATGATTAATACCAACTGTTTTAAATCCAAGCTTATTATAAATCTTACAGAGTGCACCACCAATTACAGTTGAGCTTAAGTGCCCAATATGCATGAGCTTTGCAATATTAATTGAACTGTAGTCAATGCAAATAGTTTTATCTGCTCCTATACAAGAATTTCCATAAGCTTCTCGATTTGATACCACTTCGCGAAGGATTAGGTTTGCTGAAGTTATTCTGTTAAATTTGAAGTTGACATATCCGTTTACTGCCTCAACCTGATCAAACACATCCTTTTGTTTCAGCATAACCATATTAGCTATTTTTTCGGCGATATCCTTAGGTGATGAACGAAGTTTTTTTGCTAATTTAAAACATGCTAATGAAAGATCTCCCCTGTCCATTTCGGTTGGGAGCGTAATGAGAGAAATTATTTCATCGAAAGAGACATCATCTAATTGGATATATGATGCTATTTGGTGCTTTTTTTTATTAATTGTGTCCATGATTTCCTTATCTGCATTTTAGATAACTTAATAAAATTTCATTTAAGATCCAAAAGACAATTTTAATGTAGTAGTGAGTAAGAAAGGGAAAGCCTTTCTAGTGAGCGGTTTTTCCCTAAAAGTAACGCTATTTCTATCCCGCCTCCAGGTGTTGATTCTTTACCCGTTAAAGCGATGCGTAGTATCCAGTAAACTTGTCCTTTCTTAAGCCCGATATTTTCGCAAAGTGAAATGATAGAGTCGTTAATACTTTGATGCTCAAAGGAATCTAGATTTTTAAATAAATCAATTAATTTAGGCAAAACCAGCTTTGCTAAGACTTTGTCGGTTTTCAGCTTTTGTCTTACAAATAGCTCTGTGTCAAAATTTTCAAATTGCTCAATGAATGCCACCATTTCTGGGATTTCGCTCAAAATATCTATACGCTGCTGCAACAAAGATGAAAACATTGAATAGTTGTATTTGGAAGCGATCAAGGAGTTTTCATAATATGGGATGGCAAGTTTATTAAACTCATCGAATGGAAGCTCTTTGATATACTGTGAGTTAAGCCATTTCATTTTTGCTTCGTCAAAGATGCTTGAGGATTTAGACAACCCATCAATAGAGAATGCGCTGATAAGCTCACTAAGTGACATCTTTTCAGTATTATTTTTAGGACTCCAGCCAAGCAAAGCTATATAGTTTATAATGGCTTGCGGTAAGAAACCTTTAGCAGTGAAATCCTCAAAATTTGCATCACCGTCGCGTTTACTTAATTTCTGTCTTTCGTTTTTCATGATTGGCGTAAGATGCATATATTGTGGAATATCCCAGCCAAAACTCTTATATATTAGGTTATATTTAGGAGTTGAGCTTAGATATTCTGTACCACGGATTACGTGGGTTATTCCCATAAGATGATCGTCAACTACGTTTGCAAAATTATACGTAGGCATTCCGTCAGATTTTAGTAATATGTTATCCTCTAGATCGGCGCAGTCAACTTGAATTTCACCAAACACTAAATCGGTGTATAGCGTTGTCCCGCAAGTAGGAATTTTTTGTCTAATTACATAAGGGATACCTAGTCTTAGTAATTTAGCAATTTCTTCCTTTGAAAGGCTAGCACACTTCTTGTCATATTTCCTATTACCGATTTCGTCAGTTAATGACTCTAATCGCTCTTTGTCACAAAAACAATAATATGCACCGCCAAGTTCTATAAGCTTCTTTGCATATTCGGCATATATTTTGCCACGTTTACTTTGAACATATGGTCCACAAGCACCTTCTATGCGGTCGCTTTCATCTTCTTTCATACCACACGCATCTAATGTGCGGTAAATTCTGTCGATCGCACCTTCAACATAGCGAGTGCGATCCGTATCCTCGATTCTAATAATAAATTTACCGTTTTGAGATCTTGCAAAGCAATAGGCGTAAAGAGCGGTTCTTAGGTTGCCAATATGCATAAATCCAGTCGGACTAGGGGCAAATCTTGTTCTTATCATTTAATACCTGCCTTAAAAGATTCTGCGTTTTCTTGTTGTTTATAAATTTTACTTAGAGATAGAATGCTCCGACACTATGTTTATGCAGAGTATTATACTACAGTGATAAAAAATTGATAAATGAGGGAATACTAGAAACTAATTTTAACTTAACATGGTTTTGATTATATCTTGTCCTTTAGCTAAATAGATACCCATGCTTGCTGCCTTTTCTGAATATTCGATTTGCGAATTGAACGGTTTTAAACTTTTGTAGACAACGTATGGAACGGGCTCACGACTATGTGTTCGTATGCTAATCGGTGTAGCATGATCAGGTAGTACTGCTAATACATAATCCTCACCGCTCTGAATAAGGTATTTCCAAATTTTATCAACGGCATAATCGACTCGCTCGATAGCTTTGATTTTGCCTGTCAAATCACCTTGATGACTACATTCATCTGGTGCTTCGATATGTAGATATACATAATCACAGCCTGTTTTAAACGCATCGATTGCGGCTTTAATTTTACCATCCAAATTGGTTGATAGCGTGCCAGTTGCGCCATCGACAATGGGTGACTGCATTCCAGCACCAAATGCTATTCCTCTTAATAAATTCACAGCGGAAATGACAGCTCCATCGAGCTTGTAAAGATGCTTAAAACTTTTCAATTGCGGGCGCATGCCAGCACCCCACAACCAAATATTTGTAGCTGGATTTTTCCCTTCGCTTATTCGTTTAAGGTTGACAGGTGACTTTTTAAGAACATCAGCTGAATCCAACATAAGTCTTGTTAATTGGTCGCTCATCTCTCCTCTGGGTAAAAATTCAGCAATTGGTTTTCCTATTATATCATGGGGAGGAACTAGTTTCATTTTTTCAGGATTAGTAGGCGATTTTATTATTAGACAATGCCTATAGGAAGTTCCTGGATAAAAACACAAACTAGAGCTTCCAAATGCAGAATTAACCTCAGCAACAAGTTCATTAGCTTCACTAGTTGTGATTTCGCCAGCACTGTAATCGATCATACTCAGTGGACTATCGCCAAGTGTAACCAGATTACAACGTATAGCCACATCTGTATCAGACATGCTTATTCCCATGCTGAGTGCTTCTAAAGGGCTGCGACCTGAATAATATATTTCAGGCGCATAGCCTATTACAGAAAGATTTGCAACATCGCTTCCTGGGCTGAAACAATCTGGTACGGTCTTAACAAGTCCTGTTTGTCCTAGTTTAGCAAGAGCATCGATATTGGGAATGCTAGCAACTTCAATAGGTGTTTTATTTTGTAGGGATGCAATTGGCCTATCGGCCATGCCATCGCCCAAAATGACTGCGTATTTCATGTCGTAAGTATATAACATTTGTAGTGGGATGTCAAAAAGAATTGCGAGCTTAGAAAAGCGCAAGCATTGATGCTTGTTGTTATATTAATATAATTATAGATCAAATGAAGTACAGTAAGTGTCGCGTTTTCTATGATAATTCATTTTACATTCTACAACACTACTTCAACAATCTACATTTTTATAATTGCAATTGATATCTACGCTGCGATGTGTTAAAATTAATAAAGATACTCAAGGAAAGCGTGTAATGAGCAATTTAAATATTACCAGAAAGAGCGATGTATCTTTTCTGCTTTTTAATAGCTTCGCAATAAGAAATTTCTTAGGGTTTTTCTAACCCCAGCATGATCTCTCTATGTATAATTACAATAAGGTTGAGCTTTGCCCATATTTGTTAAAACTTACAAGTGGTCAGCAATGTGACTTATGACGTATTAAACTTGCGTTTTTAAGGTTGCAGTTTAACATACACTCTGAATAGGACCTCAAATTTACAATAGACTATTGTTTTCTTCAGACCTTTGATGCTACATTATTCTTTGTCGTTTTTACTTATAAAAATAGTAGATTCCAAAATGCTGGCGTGTCTTGTTTTACATGATTTTGAAACAAAATACGCAAAGTTTTATTAAAGGCGAGAAACAATTCCATTATTTAATTTTCACTTGGGTATCAACCCTCTAAATAGACGCGTATTATTCAAAATTTTGTCAAAGGAGTTATTATATTATGTTTGAAAATGGTTGCTTTTCCATTACTTATAGTTTGCTTGGTCAATCACCTAAGAAAACTACATCGTCAAATGCTGACATTGAGATAGTCTCTCAACTTGAATCGGATTTATTTAGTGTTGACATTAAAGCTAGAAGTCCTATAATCATCCAGTCGTTTGAATACACTTGCAGATATGAATTTAAAAACAATACTGCTTTTTTTGCTAATGGCTACCAATCTTGGACCGACACACGCGAATTTAAGTGCCGGGATAAGATGCGTGATATTGGCTTTGTTGGCAAAGTTGTTCGACCCTTAGGTGCAATTTTTGCTAATGCGGGCGATTATAAAATTGCAAAATATTCTCATCGCAAGGGTGTTTTCCATGGAAATGGATATGCCTATGTCCGCAACGGGTCCAATATTGAGCTCTTTGGTTCCTTAAATGAGCGAAATGGTTATACTATCATCTATGCTGATATGAATAAGAATAAAATTAAGCTCGCTAAAGACTTAGATGGCATCGTAATCAATGACACTTATAATGTGTTCTCAATCTACTTTACAAGTAACTGTTATGACAAGGCATTTGATGCCTATTTTGCTAAGCTCGCTGTCAAACCTAGAACACTAGAAAAATTGAAGGGTTACACATCTTGGTATAATTACTACTCAAATATTAATCAAGAGATTGTGCTTCGTGATCTAGATTCATTAACTCAGTCCACCCCTGAAATAAACATGTTCCAAATTGACGATGGTTATCAAACTGCAGTTGGTGATTGGTTAAGTATTGATTACAAAAAATTCCCAAACGGTATGAAAGTCATTGCTGATGCGATCCATGAAAAAGGCTTAAAAGCTGGAATTTGGCTTGCACCATTAGGTGCTGAACTGAAATCCAAATTTTACAGTGAGCACCCTGACTGGTTAATTCAAGAAAACGGCAAACCAAAGGTTGTTGGACCAAACTGGTCAAATTTCTGTGGGCTCAACTTTTATTTGCCAGAAGTCCGTGAACATATTAGACATTTTTTCGATGTTGTTTTGAACGAATGGGGTTATGATATGGTCAAATTAGACTTTCTATATGCCGCAAGCGCCATCCCATTACAAGGTAAAACACGTGCTGAAAATATGTACGATGCAATGGAATTTATTAGAGAATGTGTAGGAACTAAGCTAATCTTGGGATGTGGAGTACCTATTATGCCGTGTTTCAACCAAGTCGAATACATGCGAGTAGGTGCAGATATGGGACTAAGTTGGAGTCAAGGTATTTATGGGATGACTACTCATCGCGAGGATGTAAACACTCGCAACGCTATCCACAACGGTCTAATGCGTAGGCACTTAAACGGCAGAGCATTTCTTACAGACCCTGATGTTTTTTTGCTACGCGATTATAATATTTCTCATTCCTGGGAGCAACGCAAGTTGTTAGCACAATTAATTAAACTTACTGGCGGTGTTTTGTTTGTTTCTGATGATATTTCAAGATATAATGCAGAGCAAAAGAAATATCTTGATTATATGTTTTCGGAAACTAATATTAAAATTCGCAGCATTGACTTGAGCAATGATGTTTATACAATCGAATATGAAGAATTAGGTGAATCAAGAAAACTTGTTTTCTCGCTAAAAAATGGAGAAATTCTCACAAAGATATAGTGTATAGTCATCTCATTAAGCTCTGATCAGTTGTATAATTGTTTTAGTAGTTAAATCCTGTCATGAAAAGCCAAACCAAATTAGATGATTTGATCAGTTTATATTTTTATTAGAATTGCTAATTTTAGCCTTAAGTGTGAAAAGTCTCCCGCCTCTATAGGCGGTGAGATGAATCGCACACATTGTTCGACCGTCCTGTATGTTAAATAAAGGTAGTCTTTTTTCTATTTTTTAAACGATTTTTAAGATAGTGCCTCAACTGTGAAGTCAACTAGAGGTTACTGTTCACACCCCATATGGGAAAACATGGTCACAGTCCATCCATTGCATGATATTTGAAAAAGATCAGCACTTTAGCGGGAAAAGACACAGCAATAAGCGTTTCATATGTAGAAAAAGCTCTTTTAAATGGCAATTTAAGAAATGCGCCTTGCATTTATCAACATTA
>JAITQU010000207.1 GCA_031288735.1 Christensenellaceae bacterium | reverse complement strand
AAAAGTTATCTCTGAAATTCCTACAAGTACTATGTGCTCAATCACGCAAAGAGACTGGATAATGGAATGTCATAAACTAAAAGAAAAATAGCATAATATTAATAGCTCCTCATACATTTGTCTTTTAAATCTAGACTTTCCATTATCCAATCGCGTTGAGTAATGTCCACTTCACTGATTTTACAACAACCCAATTTGGAGCTTAAACTGCATATAATTTTTTATTATTTTTGTATACTTCCCACACAAAATATCAAAGAGCCGACAGGTTTTAACACAATCCATGGTATTAATCAACACTTTTCTAAAACATCACTATTTCCATCCGTCAAAATTTGCCAACAGCTCCGTCCGCTTACGCATGGAGTCGGTGCCGTCGAATACCATCATGTAGGACTCGTGGGCTATTCGGTTGCAAATAGCGTATGGAACGACAAACTCTCCCAGTCTACCGTGCCAGCCGACCACTCCGCTAGGTGAGTTAAAACTATATGAGAGCTGTTGTCCTCGTCGGCATCGTCCCGTTTCATTTTAGGCTTATTCTTTCCTAAAAATGCCTTTAGGAAACCATACTTTGCCGATAATATTTCTTTTCTTAATTTTCCCCAAAAGGCGGCTATCCTGACTGTTCTCTCTATTATCGCCCAAAACATAAAACTCATCATTTCCTAATATAACTTTAGAGTCCTCTATTGCTTTTTCTGAAATGTAAATTAAATCTCCATTTACATACATCGAGGAATCTTTTATAGTTATAGTATCGTTTGGCATACCCACTACTCTTTTAATTAACTTCAGTTCTCCATAATAGAATACAATAATATCCCCAACCTCAATATTTTTTGTTGTAGTATTGGTGAATATAACTTCGCCATGCCTATATGTTGGCGACATAGAGTCGCCATTAATTGACATTGGTCTAAAGAAAACAACAATAATAACAATAGTAATTATTGATAAAATCAGGCAGGCCAACAGTAGTTTTAATCGCTTTTTTCTCATTATCATAATGGTTCTATGTGATTTCAGTTTTTAGTGAATCAATAATGTTGTCTGTTAATATCTTATAAATAGCATAGGTCATACTCGCCGCTAAAATGAATATGATTGATAATAAAGCAATCACAATATTGTTTATCGGTAAAATAAATTTCATTGAAGCCGAAAAACTAAACTTCAAAATCCAAGAAATCAGAAAAGATAGTGATAATCCCAAAATAATTGAAACTGCACCATACAAGCTATATTCATATAGCATCGTTTTAACAAAGCTACGAATAGACATTCCAATTGATCTTAGAATAACAAAATCGCGTTTTCGTATAAGAACACTAGCTAATGTAGTGTTTAAAACGCTCAATATCATGACCATTGACACAACAATAATGAAAACCTTTGAAAAAATGTTGACCATCGCAATTGTGTTTTGCTGCATTTCATAACCAATTGTTACATCGTCCAAAAATGCGTCAACATTATTCGAAGTCAAAAATTTTTCCATTCTGTTGAATACGGTTTTGTGATTTTGAGCCTTAAAAAACATTTGAACCATTTGCGGAATATCATCGGCAAATGCATCAAGCATTGTTAGCGGAATAATCGCATAAATCCCACTAGCTTGACTAAGATTGGATAGTTCCACGGACAGGTTTTTTCTGCTAATAACATCTGCTGTTATAGAAATTCTTTTGCTATAATCCAAAAAATCTGCATCTGGATTACTGTAATATTCCTGTCGGTTATCATTATTCATGTAGTTAATATCAAATGAAACAGTTTTATCTATAAAAACATCTATGGTTTCCGTGGTATAATCATTGCCGCTTATGCGAATTGCGTCAATATTGGCTAAAATAATTGCCCGCATTTCGTTCTTATTCATAAATTTGGACACATCCTTATGCAGCTTCGTCATTAGAGAAATAAATCTTAAATCATCTACGAAAACATACTGTATCGTTTCCTTTGCTTCATTCCTTTCCGAATAATATTGTGAAGCTGAGTCGGTAAGCGCACTATTATCAAACACTATCCAACCTGCATCAACTGAGGAAAACCAACCAGAATCGCTGACACCGACTATTTCTGACAAGGGCAAATAAACATTATTTATCGATTTATATACATCATAATATGTATTACATACTATGTCATAATCAAGTAGTTCCATAGACTCATTTATCCATATTGTCGCGTATGAGCAGTACGAACTTGTTGCAACAAAAAGTACCATGCTACATACCAGTGAAAAAATAACATAGCGATATTTTTTGTTAAATCGCTGAAAATTTTTACCAACCAACTCTGCTTCAATGCTTTTTTCTTTTTTAGGCTTCAATGCTTTTTCTTTTCTTATTTTTATTTCGTCGTTTTGCCTAATAGTCGCGATAATGTGCTTTTTTACACTTTGCAGCGCAGGCAAAAATGCAGATAGTAGGATTAAACTAACACCAAAAATTACAATCGACGCAACGGCTAACGCATTTACATTCAACTTAAAAACCAAATTCAAATACGAACTTGCCGATACCAATTTACCTATAGAACTAAGCGAAAGAGCGACGCAACCTATTCCACAGGCAAGCCCAAGAGGTATGAGAAAAGTGCTCAAAAATAAAGCCTCGTAAACAACCGTCTGGATAATTTGTTTTTTTGTTGCACCAATTGAACACAACAAAGCATATTGTTTTATGCGCTCACTAACCGATATCATAAATGAATTGCTTATAAGAGAAGAAGATGCGACGGTAATTATGAGCATAAGCACAACCGCCATTGCCACTATTGAACCCCTCAAGTTCTCTTTCCCTACTATACCTTGAACACTCAGCAAATCGTTATTATACGCTATGTTTGTTTCTGAAACAATACTTGTTACCGCATAAAAGTTTGCCTTCGGATTGTTTAATCTATAATAAACCACTTTATTATCAAAGCCAGCATTAGTATCCAATGACAAAATTGTATATCCAGGCGAAAAATCATTTTCAATAAAGTTGATTTCTTCTGTAATCCCAACAATATAATAAATCTTAGATTCTCCTAGTTGTTCTATGCCCTCATTGCTTGTTCCCATATAGTTTGAATTTTGCGACAATTCATCACCAGCAATAGAACATCTTTTACCAAAACTTAATACTATGCTGTCTCCGATTTTTATGTCTTTATAATCATTTGCGAAGTGTGTGGGCAATAAAACCTCATTTGGATTTTGAGGTAAGCGTCCATTTATTAGAATTATCGGTAGCATCTGAAATATTGACATTGAAACGGCAGAATGGTGAATATAAGGTTTTCTCTCATTACTTGGATTTACAATTGCAGCATATCCCACATTATATATAGTCGCCGTTTCTTGAACTTTACCGGTTTCCAAAACAAAATTAACTTGTTCGCTTGGAATATTCCATGTAAAAAAATGCCAGTCGCCTTTTGAAGCAATCGTAGTAACTATTAAAGATGATAGCAAGCTCATAACTAAAACAATGATAGCAGTCATAAGTAATATGGACAAAAAAATGCCGACAGCTGTTGCCGTTGTCCTAGATTTATTCTTTTTCAATGAACGCAACGCGATTAAAGCAATAATACTCAATTTCTCACATCCTTAATAATCTTTCCGTCTGAAAGAGTAACAACTCTGCCAGCCCGACTAGCAATCTTTTCGTCATGTGTAATAAGCAATATCGTTTGACTGAATTCTTTATTTAGTCGCGCCAAATAGTTTATAATATCGTTACTGTTATTAGTATCTAGATTTCCCGTCGGCTCATCGGCAAGTATAATCATGGGTTCAAAAAATAAAGCGCGGGCTATTGCTGTACGCTGTTGTTGCCCGCCCGATAGCTGATTAGGCAAATGAGTCTTCCTGTCAGACAAATTAAGCATGGAAAGCAAATCTGCCAACCTTTTTTTATCCACCTTTTTATTGTCTAACCGTACTGGCAAAGTTACGTTTTCTTCTACTGTTAGTACAGGTATTAAGTTGTAAAACTGATATATAATGCCAATTTGCCTTCGCCTATACTCGGCTAAACTGTCGCCTTTTAACGTAAATATATCTACTCCGTCTACAAACACACTTCCACAATCTGGTCTATCCAAGCCTGCCAGCAAATGAAGCAATGTTGATTTCCCCGAACCTGATTGTCCAACGATAGCTAAAAACTCACCTTTTGTAACCGAAAAAGTGACAGCATCTAATGCTGTCACTTTTCGCTCCTCTGCACCATAAGATTTTGTTAAAGCAATGATTTCAATTATATTCATTTATATCAACCATTATAGTGTATGTCATATCTTGACTTAAATCTCTGTCTGCTTGACGAAACTTCGTTTCTAAACGCCTCAGTAATTTCTATATATTTAACATCAATTGCATAGTTATCCTTATTAATAATGAGTAAATTAGAATTAACCCCACTTGCAAGAATATCACCATTAGGTTGTCCGTAAGCTAGGACAATATAACATTCGCTTATTTTTGGCAATATGTCATATTCATACAGAACAAATTTCTCATGTTTCGTACTAATTCCACCAGATTTCACGAGAATCAGGTCATCATTTTTTCTTAATTCTCCTTTTATATTTGCTATAACCTCTATTACGTATTGCGTATTCGGAAAATCACTATCGTTATATATTGTGCTATCATAACCTTTTATCAAACATACAAAAACATAGTCTGCCGCTCCGACCACTTGTCTTAAATCTTCAACATCTATTCCATATTGCGCACGTACATAATCATAAGGCAACTCTTGTGTACCTAATATTTCTGCGATTCTCTCGCCACTTAACTTTTGGTTGCCACAGGCAACTAAACTAAATGAAACAATGAGTGCAAACAAAACAAATCCAATCCTGTATACTCTTTTCATAAATACCTCTTTCTATATTGTTTCTAGCAATAGAAAGCGACATAAGAATAAACCATTTAACTGCTACCTATGACCGTCTCTGAAAAACTAATATTTTTTATAGGCAGCATCATAACCTGCCTTATCGTCAGCGCTCAACCACGTTTGAGATATTACACCCTGCCTCATGATGCTAACACCATCCGAAACATGGCCTAGACCTAACCCATGACCAATCTCATGCATCATTGTCTTTTGACGCTGTTCCGTTGTCATATTATCAAAGTTATATGTATTAAACTCAATCTTACCCGTAGACAATGTCTTTGCCAAAGTGCTACTTACTTCACGATAATCTTTAATTTTAACATCTTGGACTATCCAAATGGTATCAACTCTAATAACACCAGGCTTATATGAGTTCCAAACTTTAACCGATTCATACCATTCGGTCATGTATGAGCAACTGCCATCCCAATCCATATGTTTGCCGCTATCAACTAAATCCCAACTTAAAAGGCTATAAGCTTCCACCTTATTAAATCTAGCCGTAACTACAACACCACAAACAAGCGTCACCAACATGGACACCATTAAAACAAGTGTCCCAATAATATTCTTTGTTCTATTATAAACTTTTGTAATAAAATTATCCTCCTTAAATTTTTTTAGTATTTTTTATAAGCCGCATCATATGATGCCTTGTCGTTAGCCGACAAACTTGTAACAGAATTGCTATATGTGTACATTACGTCCGAAGAAACTGAAGTCGCCCCAAGCCCTAGCGCAGAACCAAGCATGGCCGTGCAAATTTTTTGGTTCTGTGCATTTGTATTTACATCCATATTATATTGGTTAAACTTGATTTTTCCATTTGAAGACGATGAAGCGGCAACGGAACTTACCTCATAATAATCTGATATTTTTACATCTTCTATTATCCAAACTGTATCTTTTCTTATAATACCAGACTTATAGCCGTTCCAAGTATTAACCGCACTTTCAAATTGGGGCATATAATTCGTTTTGCCATCCCAATCTAAATGTTTACCACTATCTACGCAATCCCAATACGGATTATTTAATGTTGCCGTTGCCGCGTAGACTGGAGATATGACAAAACTTAATGCAACTGCTGTTAACACAAGAAACATAACCACAACTCCGACTAACCCAAATGCCTTTTTGACTGTTTCGTTTACCACAATTTATTCCTCCATTTACTGGTTACCTTCATTGTAATATTCCGAATTTCAATTCGGCGATTTTATTATAGCTCGATAACAATTTTGTGTCAATAGGAAAGTCCCGACTTTAGTGTTTTTCCCGTCTCGGAAGTTTGACAGTTGTATAGTTAATGTTTTTACTAAAATTTTATCATCGGGTAGATAGGTTGGCGTTTTGTCGCAAAATCTAGTGTTTTCATGTGGAAATATATCAAAATTAAATAA
>JAITQU010000173.1 GCA_031288735.1 Christensenellaceae bacterium | reverse complement strand
TTATTACGCCGAAAATTTAACTGATATCATTTTACCAGACTCGCTACAATCAATAGCCGAATATGCATTTTATGGTTGCTCATCCTTAACACATATAACAATTCCTGTAAACGTAGTTGCAGTTGGCCGTTATGCATTATATTCAGCTAAGTACATAACATTAAATTCTTCCACCGCACTACCAATACCTGAAGGAGATTCTCCAATTGGTTACTCTGTAAAACTCATTTTTGTGCCTTCTTCGTTGTTAGATACGTACCTTTCAATATTTGGGGAATATTCTTCAAAAATTGTCTCTGTGGATGTCGAATATGAAATAATCGATGATGCGTTCATTGTCAGTAAAACGGATAATTCTCTTATTAGGTATTTTGGAGTAGCATCGTATGGAATAACAACACCTAGTGTAATAACCTCAATTCAAGAAGGAGCGTTCAAGAATTCAGTTGCTTTATCTTTAATTCTCTCTGAAGGAATTACAGAAATAGGCGAATTTGCTTTTTATGGGGCTAGCTTTTCTGGTATTTCATTGCCCGCTTCTCTTCTAGAAATAGGACAAGATTCATTTAGTTCTTGTAGCGTTAATATTTTAATAATTAATGGCAATACAGTTTTCGATGGTTTATTTACTCAGTTTTCGTCAATATCCAAAATTACACTTCGCTCTACAACAGTGCCTGAACTAGTAGGCAATATCCCAGAATCTGTTAGTCAAATTAATGTACCAGCTACATTACTTGATGCTTATATTGCTTCTGATGGGTGGAGTGCCTATTCTGACTTACTGAGATCAATATGAATTTAAGATTCCATTTCTACTATTACTAAAATCTTACATTCCACCACCTTAGAATTCTGCTAAAAGTTTCGATGTAATGAAGAAATTGTTCTTTGCAATCAATACTTTCTTGTCTAAAAAAGTATAGGTAACAAGGTTATGTCCTTATAAGTATAGGTATAAACTCCTAATTACCTTTATAGACATCTCAATTTTGACGTAAGCATAATATAGGTCTATGCTTTAGCATCAAATAAATCTAAAATACTAACTGGTCATCTTCAAAAAGTAGATGCCTACACAAACTTGGGTTTTATGCGCTACGCTACATCCATAAAAAGCGCAAAAATAAGCTTAGTAAAAAATCTGGGCACAAATTAAGTTTCAAAGTAAATACTTGTATTTAAACCTCTGCTCTTAAAAAAACTAAGCATAAATATAAAGAGTATGTAAAAGATACACCCCCTCAATTTCTAAAGAACGACACTGTTGACTTAGATGTGTGTTTTTGTGATAATAACATAGCTCCTAAACTGGCAATTCTTACACTACATTGGGAGAGCTCGTTTCAATTTATGCACAAATGCATAGGTTATAAGCTTCACAATGGGCATGGTGTATACTGTTTAACCTCTAATTTTCATCAAAGCTAGAAATCTTTCGATGTTTAGCTCCGATAAAGTTTTACATTACCATTACAAAGTTTGATTTCTCTAGTTTTGTGCGTTATTTAGTTTACTACTGCCCGACACCAAGCTCAGTCATTGTGTAAATTGTAGAATATTTTAATGTGAAGTCTGTTACTAGGAGAGAAATATATTTAAATGCGAAGGTCTTTACAAATTGTATTCTTTACTATATTAATCATTCTACTAACAACAGTTTTTCTATCCTGCTCGTCTTTAATTAACTCAGGTGAACTAGATATTGATGAAGCTAGACTAAGTACACTTGAAAATTTGCTAAATTTGGCAAAAACGACATCAAGTTACAAAGTAAGCTCAACTGAAATTCTTTCTCAAACTGACGAGTTAAGTAAGGATTATTTCGTCTACGATGATAATCTCACAACCATTATTAATGAGGACGCTAATAGTACTTGCTCATTTTACAAGCACACTTCTGAAGGCAAGTATTTTTATGGCGAAATTGAACGTTTTCGTACAGATAACGAAACTACTACTTCATTTGCAATATCGCACGCAAATTACGAAGCTGAGGTGGATTTCACTCGATCAAACTTTACTAGCATTCTTTTAGCAATTTGTGATCCGTCTCTTTATACGGCTCTGACAAAAGGTTTTATGTTCACCAAAGCAATTACGATTGAATTGCATGCCTCTAAAGCAACTTCAGTTACTGTAAACGCATTTGTCTATTATGACAACATGGATTGCATTATTGCTGAAACATCGTACCAATATACTGATACTGACACATATAGAAATGTTAATTATTCCTTTGATAGCTTTAATTCTAACAATAGTGGTTTAGAAAGTAGTCGCGATGAAGAGCTCAATGACTATTTCCAAGAGCAATCCTATTTCCCTGTGACAGATATGATAATGGATTCCAAAATTGAAATCCATCCAACAGATAACTTTGTAATATTGCCAGCTTTCGCTCCCGTAAATGCAAGTGATACTAGAATAACGTGTTCTCTAGAGGGAATCGATTATGAGCAATTCGTCTCACTTAATGGAAATATCCTTACAGCCAAATCCACACCTACACTAGGGTTAGATATTGATATCTATTTGTCCATAACAAGTAAGGACATGACATCCCTCATTGTCACAATTCCAATCATAATCATCCCTGATTTTTCACTTGAACTTGATGACCAAACTATGCTTAAGCAACTTATAACTCCTAACACGCCTTTTGTGCCATTTGAACTTAATATCGTTGGCCTTGATGATTATTCATTTACTGTTATTTGGGCTATCAATGGGATGGAGCTAACAGACACTGGAAGAACTCTAAGCATTGAATTTTCAGATTATCTAAGCATAGGACACAACCTTATAACGGCAACTATACTATCTAATCAGGTGCAACTAACAACCGTAAAAAGCATTGATTTAGGGATTTTCGATACTATATCCGATTTAGAATGTTTCATATCAAATGAATATATTCTTGTAGGGGATAGTGTGTCCGTATACGTTCAAATTGGAAAATCAGGTTATTCCCCCGATAAATACGAATGGTACATGGCCTATGAAAAGGATGCTATATTAATAGAGTCGGAGCATCAGATTCTCGACCCAATCCGAACAATCAAAGAATCTGTAGTTAGTGTGTTTGAATTTCAGCTCAACGATCAAATTGATTACTCTATTTACTGCATTCCATATTTTAGAGATATTCCATTACTCCATTCGATGCAAACAATAACAGTGTCTAGCGATCAAGTTCTTTTAAATTCTTTTGGCACTGAAATTACGAATCTGTATTTTGATGCTATGCCCTACGATAATACTTATGCAATCACTCTAAATTGGGATCCGATATTGTACGATGCAACATACACTCTGCGTCTTACACACGGCTCATATCTGTATTTTTACACCTCCTCATCTCTAGATCCTAACATCGCAGATCGATTTACTAATGAACGCTTTGTTATTCCAAATGTTGTCAGCTTCAATGACGATTTTACGATTGAGATTAGAACGAGTAACTATGAATGGTCTTCAATATCGTATAATCAGAAGCTTGCTAATGTCACTAAAAAATTCTTTAGTGAAGTCTCAGATCGACATAATAGCTACATTGCTAACATTTTTGAATTTGGCAAATTATATAATCATATTTCTGTATTTCGTCCAGCTGTGTATTCAGAGGATAGCAATCCTGCTTTTGGTGAAATTCACGACGATATATTTAAGGTTACATTATACTTTGCTTTCCAATACGCAGACATAGCTGAAATTTATCCGCTTACTACAGATTATCCTAACAACACAGGAACTTTTAACCAAAACGCATATTCACTTTTACGCGTTGTTGCAAATTATTTTGGTGAGTCCTACAGCTTTAAATATTCTGTATCTGAAGTGGAAAATGAACCCAATGCCATTACTTACAGTCTTGCTTTTACAAATATTTCAAAAGAGGCAACCTTACAAACTAGCTCCACTAATTTAACCGAATACGGTAGCGTTAATCATTATTCAAAAAGCGATGATAAAAGAACCTCTTTGCCTGTGGACATGTTAACTCAAACTAAAAAGGTTTCTACTGGCGATCAACTATATTTGGCACTATCTCAAGGCTATAAACCACTTCTCGTTTCCAACTCAGCTGCTGAAGCCATCTATTCAATAGCACGCAACACACTACTTCGCATTATTGATGATAATATGTCCAATCCTCAAAAGATTCATGCTATATATGATTTTTTAACGAGCGAAGTTATATACGACTATGAGCTTTTAAGCATAGCCGAGGCGCCTAATACTTCTATAGAAATCCACGATTATGACGGATTTAGTATTGATGGTGTCTTTCTCCGAAAACAAGCGGTTTGTGATGGAATAGCTAAGGCGTTTGTGTTGCTTACTGCGATGGAGAGGATAACCTCCAAAAAAGTAATGGGCAAGTCTATGAATCAAGGGCATGCATGGAATATTGTGCTTTTAGACGGTATGTGGTATTTAGTTGATGCCACTTGGGGTAGCTCATTGTGGAATGATTACTCTAAGGAGTATGAAATACAAGATCATCAATTTTTGCTACGCTCAAAGGAGGATTTTCAAGACTCACACAACCCTGATATTCCATATCCAATTTCAATGGCATCTGAGTCTTTTCAAATCTCATATGATACGGGTGTCTATTATTATGTTAGCTCAGATACCGTCATCGATACTGTCAAATACATTAGAGCCCAGAAAACACAACCGTTTTTTATAGACTTTGACATAACTAGCATTACTGTTAGAACATATTTCATCAGTACACTAACATTGTTTGGATATTCAATTTTTAATTATACTGACGATAGTTCCCATCTCTTTGTTGCAAAATCGAGTTAAATTTCTGGTTTGTTGATTAAAATTGTTTAAAATGTGTTTCTAAATAGTGAGTTATTCTTAAATTTTAGATACCTAGCTTGATACTCAAGCCATTTATATATTATTGCTCCTATATATGGTTCGACCGTCAAAATGTAAATTTAGATTATTGTGTTAATCTAATGCTGTGAAAATTGTTTTATAGACATAATTTATCGAGGTTCTATGCGGAAATTAAAGGAAAATAATGCAGTTTTCGTCATCAGCGAAGGGGTTTTTGATTAATATTGTAACATATGTATTTTGACGGGCTAACCATATATTAATATTAGACACAATGTAA
>JAITQU010000157.1 GCA_031288735.1 Christensenellaceae bacterium | reverse complement strand
GTTACTGTTCACACTTCAACTGAATTAATTGTTAATGTTGATAAATTCAAGACGCATTTCTTAAATTGCCATTTAAAAGAGCTTTTTCTACATTTGAAACGCATATTACTGTGTCTTTTCCCGCTAAAGTGCTGTCCTTTTTCCAAATATCATGCAAATGATAGACAGTGACCATGTTTTTCCATATGGCGTGTGAACAGTAACGACTCGACAGGTTTACCGACAAGTTTTTGCATTTAGTCGTTGTCCATTCAAAATGCAAATTTGAAATTTTGCACTGATCAAACGTGTTAAATTTCCATATAGATGAGACTGTCGATGTTAATTTTAGTTTCAGCGAAATGCGGTTGCTTTTGACATGAATAAGCCTTTTGGGTATTCTTATAACCGTCTACATTTTGACAACCTACCCATTTTATTAGAAATGCGGTTTAGTGTTAAACGCAATGCCAGCGTCTAGTTATAAATCCAAATTAATATACACATCCTAGCGCGAAGCTAGTTTTTCGATCTAGCTATTAATTTTTTGATACTGTGCCTGGAAATTGTTAATTTCAAGCATGAGTTTAAACGATTCTGCTTATTCATTACAAAAAAACAAATATATTTTTTTGATGATTGGTCTTAGAATAGCAGGGCAACTTAAGCAAATAAAACGCATGTAACATAGTCCTCCATTGATAACAAAATTGAAATTAATAAGTAATGGCAATATATGATAAAAATTTGCGACATGTTACAAGTAAAATATTTGCAAACCCATTATTTTCGGCGAAATGCTTTTTTAAAAAGCGAAAATATTGCATTGTTTACCTTGTGAGTAATTGGCTGAGATGTGTTTGCAACAGATTGAATCGCTTGGGCGGTTAAACTAGGGATAAGAGCTGTAAGAATGTTAAACTCGAAATTTTTTTCGCATGAGGACATTACAAACATAGCATCTCCATCAAACATTGTGTGCGCTGGGCTCAAAGCAAGCGCAAAACCATCGTGTGAAAGACTAGCTAGTATATTAGCTTCTTCTTTGGTAATAACTGCATTTGTGATAACACAACCTATAGTTGTGTTTTTTTGTTGCAAAGGCAGGCTTCCAGCTGAAAGGATATTACGACAGTCAATAAATTCGCCCATTTCAGATTTTGCACCCAAAATTATATTTCCGTCTTTTACAACATCACCCAAAGCATTTACTGCTACAATTACAGCGATTTCTAAGCCGTTTAAGGAATAAAGTTGAATCCCTATCCCCGACTTCACAGCTGTGATAATCCCAAAAAGTTTGCTAATTGTAGCTCCAGTTCCAGCACCTATTGAACCACACTCAAAGTTATCTATGCTAGCAGACGCACAGGCATCATAGCCAGCCTTTTTATTAGGAAATGCAAAATTTTTATACTCAAGATCGTAGAGAGAAGCTCCTGCAACTATTGGTACTAAATAACGGCCAGCATTGTATCCTATGTGTTGCTCGTATAGCCAATCGACAACACCGCATGCAGCTTCGAGCCCAAAAGCACTGCCGCCAGAAAGAACGACAGCATTTATTTGTCGAATCATTTTCCCGTCTGCAAGAAGGTCTGTTTCTCGCGTTGCGGGAGCAGCGCCTCTAACACATACGCCAGCAACGGCACCAGACTTTTTAGCAACAATTACAGTTACCCCAGTTCCGTTAATATCGTCTGTTACATGTCCTATTTTAAAAGCATTCAGCATCGCGTTATCTCCGAAATTAAAAAGTCAATATTTAAAAGTTCATACTGTATAGCAAAATACTCGGTATTTAGCACCAAGAAAAATTTTATTTAAAAGTTAGAAAAAACAGAATGTAAAAGCAACACAACTGGTAGGAAATAATATAATTAATATTAATCTAGTGAGAGCCTCAATAAAACATATTTAAATTTAAATGTCGTACATATATCGCATTTTATAGCGCATCAATAATACACGCTACAATACACTAAAATTTTAAGATTTTAAACAAAGTTAGATATTAATTAGGAGTGTGTCGTTGAAAATTTTGAAATGCTTTTTTTCACTGCAATTTTTTGGAGTCTTTCAGTGGTGCACATATCAAATTTTTAAACTAAAATTCTTATTTAGATGCAACCTTGCGCTCTGTACGTAGGCAACGAGTACAAACATAACCAGAAACGACAGAACCATCCTTTAATTGCATGCTACTTACTCTTTGAACATTTGCGCCCCACTTTCTATGCGTTCTAGCATTACTATGGCTTACATTATTACCGCTCATCGGTCCTTTTCCGCATATATTACAAACTCTAGACATGTCTTGACTCCTTTAATTAAATTCGCTAATTTGTAGTGCATAGGCTTTTAATTTATATTTTCATCTTTTACATAACAAATTTGCGTGGTTATCATATTTATAAATCGATTAAATCACATTGAGCACAAATATTGTATCACTCTATACCAACTAACGCAAGCACTTTTTAATAGAGAATCCATCGCTACTTTTGTTTGTGTTACTGTTCACACCTCAACTGAATTAATTGTTAATGTTGATAAATGCAAGGCGCATTTCTTAAATTGCCATTTAAAAGAGCTTTTTCTACATAGGAAACGCTTATTTCTGTGGCTTT
>JAITQU010000182.1 GCA_031288735.1 Christensenellaceae bacterium | reverse complement strand
TATCAAGTGTTCGATTGGAATTAATAATATCCGACCACTACCGATATTACATGATCTGCGCTTGTTAAAATATTCAATAGATAAAGGAGTGATTTAAAGCTACAATTTTATACCGTTTGTAATAATGAAAAAGTCGAAAAATTCTGTGTATATTCAAAGTTATATCGCACTTTTTAGTTATGTTTTTGTGAAAACAATTAGGTTTCACATGCCTTAAAATATTTGCCAACTGGTAAACCCGGGAGTTTAAAATATTAGAATTAGACGAGGATGAATTATTAAACTTAACCCATTCATTGAAAATTTTCGTTGAAACACTGTGATGAAATAAATAACGAGACTTTCATTTGGGAATTTAGGTAAAAAGCAGCATATTCCAAAAAAAGATGCGTTTCTGTTAATATATAAAATATCATGGCTGTTTAATGAATTTGATAAGCTATGGTACTACATGTCAGTGTTTATATCATTTTCAAGAGATCGTTTGTCCATGAGTTCAAACTTTTGAGTTTGCAATAGAGCTGTCTTTCTTTTGTTTAACGGATATATAAACCAAAGAACGACAAATCCTAAAAAGAAAAGTATTGCAGGAACAATGGCTCCAACGTTATACATGCCAGTAATTGTATTATCTGCTTGTTCTCTCCCAAGTTCAGCGTTGTAGCTAATCCATTTCAAACCCTGTGTTGATAGAATACCTGCTACAGCATGACCTAGCTTTCTGGTAAATGAAAAGAACGCATAAGATGTTGCCTCATCTCTCTCGCCAATACTGACATCACGCAAATCAATTACGTCATTGACCATTGCCCATACTTCAAGTAAAAAGAACGTAGAACCAATTCCACTTAGAAAGCACATTGAAAGGAAAACAAATATGTTTTGCGTTTGAATAAAAAACAAAACTAAATTAGCAATTGAAGCAAAAAGTAATCCAAAAGCGCACAGTGACTTCTTTCCAATTAATTTTATTAATTTGTTCATGAAAAACATTACTAGAGCAATTGGCAGGTAAGTACATACCATAACAAGAAAATAAAGATCTTCCCTGTTAAAATAATAATCTAAAATATATGCATAATATGTTTGCATAAACATTTGAGTAGCGATTAAGAATATTGATCCTAAGCAAAGTGACATGAACGGACGACTTTTAATATAACTTATTATGAGTTTTACTGATGCATGCTTTTCTTTTTTGGGTTTTGGCGGTATGATATATCTTTCTTTTGTGTTTTTAAAGCAAATCCAACACAGGAGGCAAGAGGCTACCGATGCAATAATAACCCCTATTAATAGTTTTTCATAAGACATTACTTTAGAACTAGTACCATCATCATTTAGTATTGTTACATAGCATACACTAGCAATAATCATGGCAGGAAGCCCGCCAATTCCAGAACCTATTGAGCGAAACACTGAAAGCGTTGACCGTTCACTCTCATCCATAGTCATCACCGAAGATAGTGATCCATAGGTTATATTCACTGTTGTATATAACATTCCAAAGAGAATATATGTAAAGTATGCATAAGTTAAATATCCATTGTGTGATAGCCCAGGAATTTTTACAAACATTAAAATTGCAGATACAGACAGTGGTATAGACATCACCATCATCCATTTTCGATACCTACCATAGGTTGGATTAATTTTGCGAGTATCAACAAACCTACCCCAGATCGGATCATTGATTGCATCCCATATTCTAGCAATTATGAACATAACTGTTATTGCTTCAAGCCTTATGTAGAGGATATCGGTATAGTATTTCTGTAGTAGACTACCAACGAGACCAAAAACACAAAGGCAGGCTGTATCACCAGCAGCGTAGCTGATTTTTTCTCGAGCACTAAGTCGCTCTTGTTTAATTACACCACTTCCATCAATTTTGGCATCTTCCATACTTACCTCTAAACATATGCATTGCAGGTTTACATCTTTTAAAACTTGAAAAATTTTTAATAATATCGTAGTTTGAAAATTATTTTATCAATAATTTAAGTTAACAACTGGGTCAAGTATTATTTGTTGGACGTGTAATGATTTTTTAACCAATCAAAAAAATTTGATAGTTACAATCATTGTTAATTTTGTGGATTATCTATCATGTGAATTATTGCAGTCATCGGTGGGATATCAGCAAAATTATCGCGTGTTAACAGGTCTTCAACATCATCGCTTATAGAGATTTCTTCTGATGTAGGATTGATTTTTGCTATTATTCGTCCCCTCGTAATTGAAATTGCACCGTTTGAAAGTGACTCAATTTGCAAACTGGATCTAAAAGAGTCCTTGAATCTTTTTCGAATAGCACCAAGCTTTTTATAATGATCTAACAAATCTGCATCGCCACCAAATGTCATTGGCCGTCTGTTAATTGGATCATCAAATCCTTGCATTCCCACCTCATCACCATAATATATTGTAGGAATTCCAGGCAAAAAATACTGTAACACTGCTGCAAGTTTAACACGACTCTTGCCTAGTCTATATTCACGATAACTTAATCTATATCCTAGTCTCATTGATTTATCAGGCGATGGATGTACTTCTGATAGTATGTTTATTATTCTTGTTGTATCATGCGTGCCAATCAGAGACATGCAACACTCTAAAGCTTGTGCGGGATAATTTTCTGTTATCGTCATAACATCGTTGATGAATTTTTTATCATCCATCTTTGTTATATAATCAATTATCGCAGATCTAAATGGATAATTCATTACTCCGTCCAATTCTTTACCCAAAAAATATTCCCTTTCCTCATCATAACTAACCTTTGTGCTAGCATCCTCCCAAACTTCACCTATAAGCGCAACATCATTATCGATAGATTTGACTTTACGCCTTATTTCTTTTACAAACCTCGATGATAGCTCATCTACAACATCCAGCCGCCAGCCTTTTACACCCATTTGTGTCCATTTCTCTATTACGCCACCATCTCCAGCGATAAAATTTTGAAAATCAAGGCACTCACGTTTTATTGATGGAACTACTGTTATTCCCCACCAACAGTCATATTTATCAGGATATTCTGTAAAGTTATACCAGCTAAAATATTTACTTATAGGCGATTGATATGCACCTAGTGTAGGGAAATGACTAAATTTGTTAAAATAGATGCTATCTGCCCCAGTGTGGTTAAACACTCCATCTAGTATGACAGCAATTCCTTTTTTTGAAGATAGGTCTATTAGTTTTCTGAATTCCTGTTCGTCACCAAATAAAGGATCAATATTTAAATAATTTCCAATATCATATCTGTGATTTGAAGATGATTGAAATATAGGTGACAGGTAAATTGCTGTCACAGATAATTCCTTTAGATAATCAAGCTTAGAAATAATGCCTTTAATATTGCCACCATAAAAATCGTTAGCTCTATATACGCCATCCCAGTCTGCAATTGTTAAATCCTCATACCAGCTTTTTAAATAACCAAACCTTGGTATCTTGTCATCCTCAATGCGAGAAAATCTATCAACAAATATGTGATATATTAAGCCTCCCTTTACCCATTCCGGGGTATTATATTCTTTATCAAAGACTGTCAATTGCCATTCGTGAAGCCATTCACCAATAAGTGCAATTCCGTTGCCATTGTGTCCTACATATCTTATTCCATCAGTAGTTTCTATTTCAAACCGATAAAAGTAAATTCCAGCAGTCGGTAGTGTAAACTTAGTTTTAAAGATCCTGCATATTTTTTTAGTCGAAGCTTTTTTGAGCGCAATACTAAACTTAATGTCAGCACATCTAATCCACATAACAACACCAATCGCAGACAGGTTGTCTGGGATTGGAAAATTTATCTCGACATTTTCACCAACAGCAATAGCGCCAAATGGTTTTTTGTATTTAATATTACGTGAATTAAACAAATTACTTCCTTTATCTTATAACTCTATTGAGCGCCCAAATTTTTCTTGCATATTCGTCTACGCTACGATCTGAAGAGAAAAATCCTGATTTTGCAGTATTAACAAGTGACATTCTGCGAAATCTATATATCTCTTTATATGCAATATCAACCTTGTCTTGTATGTCAACATAACTTGCAAAATCAGCAAGAACTAAATAGGGATCCGCATTACCGCCAGTACCTAAAAGCAATCTGTCAGCTATCTCTGAAAAGCTAACGCCAGCTATGCCAGTTCTAAGCATATCTATAATTCCATGTATTCTTGAATCTCTAGAATAATATTCTGTAGGGTTATAGTGAGCATAGAGTTTTTCAGCGTCATCTACTAATAGTCCAAAAATAAATATGTTTTCTTCGCCAACGCATTCATGTATCTCGACATTTGCCCCATCCATAGTCCCAACAGTAACAGCACCGTTTATCATGAATTTCATATTACCAGTTCCTGATGCTTCCTTTCCTGCAACACTAATTTGTTCAGATATATCACTTGCTGGCATAATTATCTCTGCTAATGAAACACGATAATTTTCTAAAAAAACGACCTTTAGTTTATCATTAAGTGTAGGATCGTTGTTTACCATTTCTCCTATCATATATATCAAACGTATTATCAATTTGGCCATATAATATGAACTTGCGGCTTTTGCTCCAAAAATGAAAACCCTAGGTTGAATATCAAGGTTTGGATTTTCTTTTAGTCGTCTATATAAATTAAGGATATTGAATGCGTTTAGTAATTGCCTTTTATATTCATGTAATCTTTTTACTTGCACATCAAATATTGCCTCTGGATTCACTGTTACACCATTTGCTGACTTAATATATGCAGCAAGCCGCTCTTTGTTCTTCAACTTAATTTCTGCAAATTTATCTAAAACTCCATGATTGCCTTTATAGACAAGTAATTTTTCAAGCTCTTCTGCATTATGCAAGAATTTATTACCAATAAGTTCAGTTATATAATCTGTCAACATTGGGTTTGCCTCTGCCAACCATCGTCTATAAGTAATACCGTTGGTAACGTTTTTGAATTTGCTTGGTGCAACCTTGTAATAGTCAGCAAAAAGATCATTTTTTAGTATTTCACTATGCAAAGCACTAACACCATTTACGGAATGTGATGCAACCAGGCAAAGATTGGCCATTCGGATTTCATGATCACTCAAGATTGCATTGTCGGCTATTTTGCTCCACTCACCTGGGAAAACTTTCCATAACTCACCACAATATCGCTGGTTTATTTCTTTAACTATTTGAAATATACGAGGTAAAAGCTCCGCAAAAAGATTTTGTGGCCATTTTTCAAGTGCTTCTTGCATTACTGTGTGGTTTGTGTAACTAATAGTTTCACATACTATATTCCAAGCATCGTCCCATCCGTAGCCATGCTCGTCTAGCAATATGCGCATAAGCTCTGGAACACATAATGCAGGATGAGTATCGTTGATGTGGATTGCAGCTTTGTCGGGCAAGGTGTCAAGAGAAGCATACGTTTTTAAATGATATTTTACTATACATTGTATGCTAGCCGACACAAAGAAATACTGTTGCTTAAGACGTAGAGACTTCCCTTCATAATGATTGTCGGCAGGGTATAAAATTTTTGATATTGCCTCTGCCATCGCTTTAGCTTCTATAGCCTTTAAATATTCACCTTTGGAAAATAGTGCCATATCTATATCATTTTTTGTTCTTGCACTCCACAATCTCAAGAAGTTTGTCGCATCTGTTTTATATCCACTAATTGGCATCTCAAATGAAACTGCTATTATAGGAGTATAATCCTTGTGTTCACATACAAGACGTCCGTTTTCCCAATGCTCTTCAATTCGTCCACCAAACTTTACTTCATAGACTGAGTCTCTTGGGTTTAACCATACACTGCCATCAAGCAACCATCTGTCTGGCATTTCCATTTGCCAACCATCAACAATCTTTTGATTGAAAATCCCATAATCATAGCGGATACTAAATCCACCTGCAGCGTATCCGCACGATGTTAGACTGTCAAGATATGCGGCGGCTAGTCGACCCAAACCGCCATTCCCTAACCCAGCATCTGGCTCGACTTCCATAAGGTCTTCAATTTCATACCCCATTTCCTTTACTGCTTTCGTTGCAACGTCAAGAAGATCTAGATTAAATAAATTGTTTTTTAGTGACCGTCCTAATAAAAACTCCATTGACATATAGTAAATTTGCTTGTGCCCGCCATCCTTTATCCTATTGTAGAATTCTAATCTCTTTTGTGCTAAAATGTCTCTTGTAACTAAAGACACTGCCTTGTACATGACTGCTTTACTAGCATCACCATACTCGGCACTGTATACTCGCATTAATTTTTGTTCAACGAGCTTCTTAAATTCTTGTTTTGTTATATTCTTCATTTAGTTTTTTCTCCTAATTTTGTCACAAAAAGACTGCATCCTTTTGTGCCCTTTTTTTATATTAATTTAAAATTTTTATAATGACTTATATATGTCAATATATTCTTTTGCAGATTTTTTCCATGAAAATTCTTTGCTCATTGCGTTTTGCTGAACAATCTTCCATTCGTCTTTTTTCCAATATACATCAATTGCACGTTTTATTGCATCTAACATATCATATGCATTATATGTCTTAAATGTAAATCCATCGCCTGTTTTTTCAACAGGATTAAATGGTGTTACAGTGTCTTTCAATCCACCAGTTTCTCTAACAATAGGAATAGATCCATAATGCATAGCTATCATCTGCGCCAAACCACATGGTTCAAATCTGCTTGGCATAAGAAACATGTCCGATCCAGCATAGATCTGCGATGCAAGACCAGCAGAAAAACTTATCACCGCTCTAAATTTATTATTGTAGTAATTTGCAATATCCTTTATGCCATTTTCATACTTCCAGTCACCTGTTCCTAAAACAACCATCTGTATATCCATATCCATCAGCTCACGGCTAACACCAAACAATAGATCGATTCCTTTTTGTGATGTTAGTCTTGTGATCATTCCAATCAGTGGTTTATCGCTTTCTGGTAATCCTAGCATGTTTTGCAGACCGCTTTTATTTTTGTTGCGCTTTGCAATAGTTTTAGCAGAAAATTTTTCGAATAATGCGGCATCCTTTGATGGATTAAATACTTCCGTGTCAATCCCATTGACAATTCCTGTCAGTTTGTAACGTCTAGCAATTAGTATGTCGGCTAGCCCATATGCAAAATATGGATCTAATATCTCGTTTGCGTAGGTAGGCGATACGGTCACAACTTTATTTGATGATTCAATGCCAGCCTTTAACATATTGGCATCTCCTTTGTATTCTGCAATTTGATAAAAACGATCAGGGATTCCAAATACTTGAGATATACAATATTTGTCCATATTGCCTTGGAATTCTATATTGTGAATAGATAAAACTGTCTTTATATTTTCGTATTTTTTTGCATTTCGATAATACGCATCTAAATACAAAGGAGTAAGTCCTGTTTCCCAATCATTAACATGCAAAACATCTGGATAAAAATCCATAAGTGGTAAAAGCTCTAGAACTGCTTTTGAGAAAAATGCAAAGCGCTCTCCGTCATCAAAAAAACCGTAAATGCCTTTCTTTTTAAAGTAAAATTCATTATCTATGAAATAGTATATTACCTTATTATATTCAAGCTTAAATAAACCTGCATACTGGTTGCGCCATCCTAATGGCACTGTCGTAGCACCCACATAAACCATACTATTCCTATAGCTTGTCGCTATAGCATCATAGAGTGGCAGTACAACTCGAATATCTATTTTTTCTTTCGCAAGAGCCGTTGGCAATGCTCCAGCAACATCTCCTAATCCACCAGTCCTAACAAACGGTGCTGCCTCTGATACAACATATAAAACTTTCATTTCGTGCCTCCATTATCATTATATTTTATAAACGTTTTTACACCTACTAATATCATTCATTTTTAGGTAAATTTTTGTGATGCTGTTAAGCCTTGTACAACACAAAAAAATTAAAGGTTATCTTAGACAACCTTGTTTTTCACTATGACTATCGGATAAGTTGAGAAGCCTGAAATTTGACGGTTTTCCTTGATTGTGACACTTTTATCAGTTATCGCATAGGCAAGTGTGCTACCCTCCATGATTTCACCATCTTCCATTATGATCGAATCCTTAACAACAGCATCCTCTTTTATGCGAACATTACGAAACAATATAGAGTTTTCTACCGTACCGTTTATTGTACAACCATCTGCGATAAGCGAATTTTTTACCTTGCTTTTTTCACCATACATTGTTGGGATGCTATCTTTTACCTTTGTATAAATTTTGTTTTCTTCACCAAAAAGCTGCTCTCGTATATCATAATCTAAAAGTTTCATACTCTCATTATAATACATTTTTACATCATCTATAATCGATGCGTAGCCAGGAACCTCATATGCATATACAACACCTCGTGTAGCTTCTGCAAACAAAACATCTTTCTCAAAGTCTATATGCCCTCTAGCATAAGCGTTTTCTACATATGTTACTAATTTGTCCTTTTTCATAACGTATGTATTTAGACTAAGTAACCGCTCATTTTGACTTGGGCTCTCTACAAAAAACACATCGCTTACACGATTTGAAGCATCCTTTGCAATAACTACCCTTCTTGATGATGTAAGCATGCCATCGTGACATAGCATGGTTATTTCTGCCCCAGATGCTATATGCTTTTCTAAGACATCAGTAAAATCAATATTTGCAGCAATATTGCAATTTGCTATAATGACATAATCCTCAGGCGAACGATTGATAAACTCAGTTATTGTATATATTGCCTCAATTTTTCCTTTATAAACATCGCGCGCAGTATTTAAAACGAATGGTGGAAAAACAGCTATACCGCTATTTTTTCGATTCAAGTCCCAATCACGTCCCATTCGGATATGATCCATTAATGAGCTGTAATTGCTTAGAGTTATAATCCCAATTCTAGTCACACCACTATTAACAAGGTTAGAAAGAGTGAAGTCAATTAACCTGTACCTTCCACCAAACGGTAGAGATGCGGTGGTGCGATGTATTGTAAGCTCGTTTAGTTTTGCCTCATTGCCAGATGCAAACAATATACTCATCATCTTATTATTCATGCTTTTTCTCCTCCGCCTAGCATTTCGCCAGCTTTAACAATTGTCTTTTCCTTTACAATCTCATCTGGCCCTACAACTGCTATATTCCACTCACCATGTTGAGGAGCATTTTGATGTTCCCCTATATGCGAGGAACTACCAATTGTAGCACCCCAACCAACTATGGCATGACTAATCACAGCATTAGCTAACACCTTCGAGTTAGGCATTATTATGCTGTCAGAAATAACTGCACCAGGTTCGACTGAAACGCCAGTAAATATTACGGAGTTTTTCACGGTACCATTAATATTACAACCCTCAGTGATAATAGAGTTTGTAACTTCCGCTTCTTTACCAATAAAGTGTGGTGGCTCAGCTGTGTTTCGTGCATATATTTTCCAGTCCTTATCATCCATATTCAGTCCAGACTTCGTATATATCATATCCATGTTAGCTTGCCAAAGAGAGCTTATAGTTCCTACATCCTTCCAATAACCATCAAAATCGTAAGCATACATTTTTTCTCCAGCTTTAAGCATGGATGGAATTATATTCTTTCCAAAATCATTGTGACTTGTCTTATCGGATTCATCAAGTATAAGGTATTTACGTAATTTATCCCAGGTAAATATATATATACCCATGCTTGCCTTTGTGGATTTTGGTATTTTTGGCTTTTCTTCAAATTCATAAATTCGGCTATCCTTGTCGGTATTCATAATTCCAAATCGCGATGCCTCTTCTAATGAAACCGTTAGCACTGCAATAGTACAATCAGCACCTCTTGCTTTGTGAGCACTTAACATTTTTGAGTAATCCATTGTGTAAATATGATCACCTGAAAGAATGAGTACATATTCTGCATTATATCTATCTACAAAGTCAATATTTTGGAAAATAGCATTTGCCGTTCCTTTATACCACTCACCAGACTTTGCTTTTTGGTAAGGCGGCAAAACGAAAGCTCCGCCGTTTAATCTATCTAGATCCCACGGTTGCCCATTTCCTATGTACTGGTTTAATTCAAACGGCTGATACTGCGTCAGTACACCTATAGTATCAATGCCTGAATTGATAGTATTTGACAGAGTAAAGTCAATTATTCTATATTTACCACCAAATGGAACAGCTGGTTTTGCAACGTGCTGGGTAAGCGCACCCAAACGTGTCCCTTGCCCTCCAGCTAGTAACATTGCAACACATTCTTTTTTTGCTAACATTATATCCCTCCATTATTTATTGTATGCCCTGAAGTGTCTTTAAATTAGAATAAAATAATTGTATATATTCACTTTATCCATTGAATGTAATATCTCTTTGGTATCAGAGCGGTGTCTTGTCTACACTATAATACTACACATTTAGGACTTTCAGAAGTTAGCGTTTTTTTACACCCACTCTACTAGTTTGAATTGAGATACCTAAGTATCTACTATTACTACCTGTTTATGCAGTAATTTAAGTATATTAATAAGTAAATCGTTATAGTAGATTTAAAAGTTTAATTTCATGGATCGTAGTATATTGACTACATCACTCTAATTTATACCTGTCTCGATGGAATGTGCGATAAATAGAGAGCAGAATTCCCAACGAGATTTAAAATTATCGATTGTTTGTATCCATGGTTTGGAATATTTTTAGTTTTTATTAAACCCGTTGCGGGTCCATTACCACCAAAGAGAACCGCATTTGAATTCAACACAACTTCATATTCGCCAGATTCTGGCACCCCTATTTCATATCCTTCTCTAATCACATCAGAAAAGTTCACAATAACTATTAGTTTGCTATTAGCGATGTTTTGTCTATAAAACGCTATAACATTCTGTGTGTTATCATCAACAATTATCCACTTGAAGCCTTCAACACTTTTATCTAATTCAAACAGCTCATTACGATCAACATAGATATGATTTAAGGTCTTTACAAATTCTTTTAATCTCGCATGATTGTCATAGGTTAGCAATCCCCAATCAAGCTCCTTACTATAATCCCATTCAATGAACTGTCCAAACTCATTTCCCATGAAGTTTAATTTCTTTCCAGGATGCGCAAACTGAAATGCAAATAAAGCTCTTAGTGCGTCAAATTTGTGTTTATATTCACCTGGCATTTTTGATATCATTGAGGCTTTACCGTGCACCACCTCATCGTGCGAAAATGGGAGAATGTAATTTTCTACAAATGCATATGTTATCGAAAATGTTAATTTATCGTGTGAGCCTTTTCTAAAAAATGGATCTATACGAATGTAACTTAAGATATCGTTCATCCAACCCATATTCCACTTGAAATTAAATCCCAAACCACCAATATCTGGTGGCATTGTTACCATAGGGAATGCTGTAGACTCCTCTGCAATCATCATTGCGTATGGAAAGCGACTGAGTACTACTCTGTTCATTTTTTTCAAAAACGCAATCGCTTCAAGGTTATATGTGCCACCATCCTCATTTGGCATCCATTCTCCATCCTTGCGGTCGTAATCTAAATACAACATACTCGCAACGGCATCAAGTCTCATGCCATCAATATGATAATAGTCAAACCAAAAGCAAATAGCTGAAATGAGGAAAGATTGCACCTCACCTTTGCCATAATCGAAAACGCAGGTTCCCCACGTTTTATGCTCTTTTTTCATCTCATCGCTGTATTCATACAACGGTTCACCGTCAAATTCAAATAAACCAAATGCATCCTTTGGAAAGTGTGAAATAACAAAGTCCATTATTACACCTATACCTTCTTGATGGCATCTATCTATAAAATACATCAGGTCATGGGGCGTACCAAAACGTGATGTTGGTGCAAATAGACCAGAAATTTGATACCCCCAGCTACCCTCGAACGGATGCTCTGTTATTGGCATAAGCTCAATATGCGTATACCCCATATCCTTTACATAAGGGATTAATTCATCTGCAAGATTTCGATAACTGTAGTAATTCCCATCACCGTGTCGTCGCCAAGAACCAGCATGGAGTTCATATATGTTCATTGGAGAATTATACATATTTCTCGAGTTTAACTTTTTCATGTAATATGTATCATTCCATCGGTAATTTGCTATATCATAGATTTTGCTCGCATTTGCGGGAGGAGTTTCGGCATGCAAAGCAAATGGGTCAGCTTTAAGGATGATTTTCCCTGTTATGCTTTCGATACTAAATTTGTAATTATCAAATCGCTTTAAAGCCTGGACATACACTTCCCATATACCACCACCTAGCATTTTCATAGGGTTAACTTTTCTATCCCAACTATTAAAGTCACCAACCACAGATACTGACGTTGCATGCGGAGCCCAACAACGAAAACGCCACATTTTTTTCCCGCCATTTGAAACATAATATATTTTCATCATGCGATACGCTTCGTAGTTAGTACCTTCATTAAATAGATATGTTGGATAATCAGTCCTAGGTTTCTTCATGTTTGACTACAGCTCCTCAAAACTCATACAATATTCGACATTTTTTCATCTTCATCTTAACATGGAATAAAATTTTTAAAAATTTCATGTTCTTTTAGCATTTTCACTATCCATTTTTCAAGATGCGATGGACTAACTACTTTATTAACAGTGTGATTTTTTATTAATATTAACTTTGTATTCATTATTAATTATACCATCAAAATCGAATTACCTTAACCTCTTTTTTAGTGTCATCAATTCGGCGCAATAGTTCTAAAAATGCATTGCTTGTTACTTCGTGATCAAAGGAATATCCGACTACACCTCCGCCACTTCCCGTCATGACAACATACTCGAAACCTGATTCACATAATAGTTTGCTTAGCATTTTAATTCTTGGATCTAGTCTTTTTGCAACGTCCTCAAGTGCATTAAATGGATGCTTTGCGTCTAATATGAACTTATCAACATCGCCATGGTGTCCACCATATCTATCAAACAAGGCATATGCATCCTTTGTAGATATCCTTATTTTGTCATTAATAACAACAACACCATAGATACTTGGAATGGTTACAGCTTCTACAAATTCGCCTTTCCCTTGGATTCTACACGTTCCGCCTCTATACATGTAAGGCACATCGCTTCCAATTTCAACTAGAGTGGTATTTGATATGTTTATGTTGTGCATTTGTGAATAACACCTTATAACACCAGCGGCATCAGCCGATGAACCTCCTAATCCTGAGCATTCTGGTATGTTTTTCTTGATGCTTATGTCAGCACCATTTAGGTGAAATTTTTTGTCTAAAAGAAGTGCTGCTCGTTTTGCAGAATCATCTTCGTATATTCTTGCATCGCTATAAGAAATATTAATAATTTTGTCATTTCTAGGTGATAGAGTTATCTCATCATATACTGGAATATTGATTAAAATTGAATCAATAGCGTGGTATCCATCGTGTAAGCGTCCTTCTATATTGAAACATAAGTTAATTTTTGCAAAAACCTGTGTTGAAATTCTAGGTTGTGCAACCGATATACTCATACTTTAACTATATACTAAAAATGGAAAAATTGCAAGTTGTAAATTTACTCAGCGTGAAGATGAGATTGCTTTTTTGATGCTTTAATTAGGAGAATTTAATGTTTTAGCTTTCCTAAGAAAACATCGGCTGTGTTTTGTTTTGATGTTTTTTTGTAGTGATGTTTTGATGTTGATGTTTTGATGTTGATGTTTTGATGTTTTAACCTTATGTGTGAAAAGTATCCCGCCTCTATAGGCGGTGAGATGAAGGCACACCTTGTTTCGCTCCTGTAATGACACTTTGAGAATTTGTGATAGAATCAGTGCATATAAGGGAGGTCTGATTTTTGAGTGGACTTGGATAGTAATAATCATTGTATGCAAGATGTGGTATCACCTTGTGCTTGTTGTAAAGTATCGACGCAGGTTCATTCGATGTAGCGTCAGCAGCTCAAAGAAATCTTTGAATATATATCCAAGCTACAAAATCACACTTAGAGAGTGGAATCAACACGGCAGGTACATATACTTTTCAGTGCTGAGACAAAAACGGATATCAGCAAATTTATCAACGCATACTAGAGCGCAAGTAGCCGCATTGTAAAAAAAGAGTTCCCGCAAATACACAAAAGTCTTTGGAAAGAATATTTTTTAAGCCCGAGCTTTTGTTTGTTGACCGCTGTCGGTGCTCCTATAAAAGTAATTAAACGATACATAAAAAGCCCATGAAAATGCATATGAATAAGGCGTTTCGCTCAAGACTTAGCCAACTTAAAAACAGTGTGCTGTGCAAAAACTTTTGGTTGTTGCCGATTTGTCTACAACCGTATGCTAGAGATAAAACCCTGCATTATGACTCCACTAAGGAGTCGTTATACAAGACTCAGCAATACAAAACCGTGTTTGAATGGCTGAGGGAAGTGGATTCACTCGCACTGTGAAACGAGGTGTTACATCTCGAAGCGGCTTTCCAAAATTTCTTCTGATAAATCAATCGGCTTTCCACGGTTCAAAAGTAAGCACCAAGGGCACTACAGTTATACGACAAACCTTGCTTACGGGAACATAGAGCTCGCAATGGTTACTTGAAACTCCCGAAGTTAGGAGGTGTCAGTGTAAAACAGCATCGTCAAGTTCTATCTGATACAAGTTGAAATCAGTTCAGTGTCATAGCTCGTCTTTAAAGTATTACGCATCCATACTTTAGAGCCTGAAATAACCGTTGAATCCATTAAGCCTGTAAATGTTCTGGTGTTGGATTTTTCGATCTAGAACTGCACGTTGACAGCAATGGCGACAGCCTCATAGCACGATTTTATCGGAGTCGCAAGAAAACTCGAAAACCACGCAAGTTATCCCGCCCAGAAAAGCGGCAAGAATAGAGCAAAGAAGAGGGAAAAAGTGGCGGGGTTCCCAGCATATCTCGAATAGCGTAAAGACTTCCAGCAAAAGCAGAGTAGACGGATAGAACGTTACGATGCAGTATGCATTGAGGGCTTAAATATGCGAGGAATGTCGCAATCTTAAATTTTGGAGAAGCGTATCTCAACGGCTGGGGAATGTTTAGGTATCCTCAGATACAAGTTGACAAAACAAGGAAAGTTCTGACGATTGATAAGTGTGGTTTCCGTCCTAAACTGTGTCATGTATGTGGCTATGTAGCGACAGACTGACATTAAGGGCAGGTCGTGGACATGCGAAAATTGTGGTGCACATCATCATAGAGACATCAACTAAGCCGCAACATTTGGCGCATGTCTTCGATTACTCACCTCATAGCGCATTACATCGAACCGTGGGACGCACGGGGGATAGCTTTGTAAAACATCCTGCCGTGAGTTTGAGTTCCCAAGAAGTCCACACCTCAAACGCCGTAGGCGTTAGTCGACGGGAGTACGTCACTATACGCATTTTAGACTAGAAATCGCTAAAGCTCAATTACTTGGTTATCTCGATATATAGGTTAAAATTAATTGGTTAATAAATACGCCAAATACCGTTTGATTTAGAGCCACAGCGTTCTATAATTCCACGCTTTTGAAGTCTTAAAAATCCCTCTTGAATTGCGCGCAATGATTTACCGCTCCTAGAAACTATGTTTTTTTGTGTTACTTGAGGGTTAGATTTAATATTGTCAAGAATCAAGGATTCAATGGAATCTCGAAGTCTTAGACGCTGCGCCTTTTCGTTTACGCTAAAAACAGTGCTCCTTTCCATGTCAATATATTTATCGCAATATTCATCGTTGAGTGGCATAATCGTTTGAAAGACATCTCCATCAGTCAATATTGGTTCTTTGCCAGAATAGAGACGTCCATACTTAAACAACCTTAAAACACCTGAACCAAGCTCGCCAGTCAAACCAATTAATCGAAATAAAGTCGAGATCAACGGATTTTTTGGAATTGGATAAAAACTGCCCGCATTAGCTTTGCCATGCATGAGCATCCGATTAGCATTTTCCGTATACACTTTATTGCGTTCGATTACAATTTTGGAAACGAATGAACTTGTAAATTCCCGATGTATCAATGAGTTAACAATCAACTCGTGTAAAATTGCAGTGCTTAGGTTAAATCTGACATTTTCTTCTAGGTAGAATTTATCGAGTAAATGCTTTGTAGCAAAGTTCATTAAATGATCATAACTTTCAATTAGGTTTGTTTCGACAATCAACCTTTCGTCAAAGCTGTCGGTGCTTGTTTTTTTTAAAATCACATCCGTCCGATGGGCTGGAACCACTGATCTGATGAGCTCATCGCTACCAAGTAGCATAACCGCAGCTAAGTTATATCCCTTTTCTCCAGTTGTTTTATCTTGGGCATACAGCCCTAGGCTCTTCAACAATTCAAAATCTGTCAATTTTATCCAAGGATGTGTGCGACTATTTCCTGTATGATTTAATGCCATTTTCCGCACTCTAGAAATTAAATCCTCTCGCAAATCATTTTCTGTAATGTATTTATACACACGGCGCTCAGTGAAAATATTGTGCTTCCTTATACATATTTCCGCTATTTTGTTCGTGTTTTTTACACTAATGTCGATATCGTTTAAACGGTCATATATGACATTTTTATAGCTGTGAACATCTGGAGAGACATGCACATTGATGCAAATGATTATTTTTTTATCAATGTGAATAATGCTAGGCATGATATAGATAGGGGGATTGAATATCTCAGGATTATTTATAGTTTGGATGAAATTTTTGATTTTACTAATAACTTCATTTTCAAAAATGCCCTCAAGCGTAGCGTTTTTGTTAACTCCAAGGTAAATAGTTCCTCCTTGTCGATTTAAAAATGCGCAGGTCGTACGATATACATCCTCGCTATCATTGTCATTAAAAGATTTGAACTCTATACAAACATTCTCACCAATAGTAAGGTCTTTTTTTAATTTTTCAATATACATTAATTAATTCCTAGGAATTCTGAGTAAAAAAGCAAACTTAAAAATAAGTTTGCTTTCCCCGTTTTCAATAAAATTTGATGCTACCTTTCTATACTTGAATATATTTAAATAAATTGCCTAAATTTTGTGCTTTTTATTTTAAATCGACTTCTAAGAAATATCTCTTTTCTTGAAAACAATAAATGCTCCCAAAATCAAACCACCTATATATAATATCAACATTGGAAACGATACATAGAAATTATTAGTATTTATCACTGTGAAAAAATCAAACCACTGAATTACAACACTAAAAGACAAATTTCTCACTGTCGTGTTTAGTATTGAAAGCATGGATGCTAATATAGGTTCAAGGAGTGGAACTGCTATTCCAATTATTCTATTTCTTGTTATCGTTCCAATCGAAAAAGCAAGGACTGTTTTCGAAAGCAGACTCAAAAGTGTTACAAAGTAAGAAATACCTATAAGAGCCGATCTTGGTGCTAAATAAACTACGCTAGAATTAAACAAATACAACGTCTTTGTTTGATCCTTTTCATAAACAATATGTGAAAGAATCAGACATAGTATAAACACACACATATGCACTGCCACAACATACGTAACTGTTGCTAGTAATTTTGCACCCACAAGCTGATTTCTCGTAAGTGGTCGCAAAAGAACAAGTTTCATTGTGCCATCTTTAATTTCAGAAGCTATTGCGCTAGCACCTAATACTAATCCATATATTACTACAGCTACAATTAAAATCTCCATAATTGTTGATGTGGCAGTCTCGGCCGTACGGGAAAATAATTGTTCATCTTCCCCGTTTAAATGAAGGGATTGGTCATATAATTCATTTTCCTTTATATATTCTAAAACGAGAATTTTGTTCTTAATGAGCTGTTTTTCTTCATTAGCAACCATACTTCCTGCTGAATTCGCAATTTGTAATGTCAATTTCAAATTCATAAGTTCATTCTTTAGCTCTGATTCATTATATTTTTTTGCATCCAATTCTGGGAAAATGTCTGTTCCATATGCTATTAATGCAATAAATAAAAGAACAATTATAAATGCAGTAAAAATAATTACCGTCTTGACTTTAAATAATTTTTTTAATTCGCCCAAAAATAATCTTCCAAACATTTACACATTCTCCTCGTGCTCATCATCTATATTTCTCAAATCCCCATGAGCTAGGCTAGATGTGTCATTATCCTTAGTCAGATAATCTCTGGTTGTTTTATTGACTGGCATGTTCATTTCTGTGACGTTTCCAAAACCTTTTGCAACCGATACTGAATTGAAATAGATATCCTCAAGACTTTGTGCCTCCTCGGTTAGTGAATATATATTGAATCCAGCTATTATTAATTCCTTTGATATCTGGCTTATACTTTCACATGGAGCATGTACACGCACATGCTCACCCTCTACATTAGTCTTAAATCCAAATGTTTTTTCAATATGCGTTGCCACACCCATAGGCTCATCCGTGCGCATCTTGATTACAACTAAACCTTCAGCGTCATGATTTAACTCATTAACGTTCCTATCGGCTGTAATGACACCATTGGATATTATCAAAGCTCGATCACATAATAATTGCATTTCTGTTAATAAATGACTCGATATAAAAACACTTAAATTATATTGATTACAAAAATATTTCAAAATTTCTCGTATCGACCTTATGCCCGTCGGATCAAGTCCGTTTGCTGGCTCATCGAGAATAAGTAGTTTAGGCACAGTCAACATTGCCTGAGCTATTCCTAATCGTTGTTTCATTCCGAGGGAATACTTCTTTACTTGCTCATTCTTTCTTTGCGACAACCCCACCATCTCTAAAACTTCGAATATCCGTCTTTCTTCTAATTGTCTTCTTGTAAGGTTTTGAACATTTGCCCCTATTGAAACCTTTAGTGCTTCTGTACTACATAACCTTGCAAAATATTTTAGGTTATTGTATCCTGACATTTCGCGATACAAATCTGGCGATTCAATAATTCCAGATACATGAGTAATAGCAGCAATTTTTTCCGTCCTTACTGAGTGACCCATAATATATATATCGCCAGCAGTAGGTGAAACAAGCCCCGTTATCATTTTTATAGTAGTTGATTTTCCAGCACCATTAGGTCCTAAAAATCCTACTATTTCACCAGGATAGATGTTAAAGGATATATTGTTTACTGCACATATTTCTTCCCCATGTCTTCTCCTATATGTTTTTGATAACCCAACAACTTTTAAAACCTCGGTCATAATCACCTTTCTCACATTTTTTTATGCAAATTATAGCATAACCACATTCAATAAACTCTAAATTTTAGAAAGGATTTCATTAAATCTATCTTCGTTTTCTGTCAAAACAATTATGTTACTTGTTTTGATTGCTTCTAATATAACTTTAACAGATGTGGTTTCAATCTCATCACTTGAAACTGCTAGTAATCGTTGTAAGTTGCCTCCTAATAAGGTCAATATGTTGTCACTGTAAGCTAGAGCAATGCCCACTTTTACTAGCATCTTTTCTTCACTGGTTTGTTTAAGATCATTTACTAGCTCATCCTTTCCTATATTTAAAAGACTTACACCATCGAGCTCATCGGCTTTAAGTAAGTAACGATTGTTTGACCATTCATAAACATATGTTGACGCTTTTTCTATAATCTTAAGTGTAAACTCAGTTTTAGAAACCTCATTTTCTGTCATAACGCCAGTAATATTTTCAATGTTTTTAATTTTATCTGACAAAGTTAAGAGATGTGATGCTATGCCTTGAATTTTTACTAGATTTGATTTGCGAGTTTGCAATTCCTTCAATTCAGCGTCATGTGCGTTTTGTAATTCCAAAATGTCGGCATTTAACTCTCTTACGCGCTCATCAACTTTCATGTCATCTAGAGCCTTGGAAATTTTCTCTTCGAGCTCAGCATATGTTTCTTCATACTTTTTTAGTCTTGCATTGTAGTCATCTATAACAGAAACATTGGATACTATGCTTGATGCACTTTCGATTGATGTTATAGCGTGTCTTGTAAAGAGCTCAGCGTTTTTATTTAATTCCTTTTGTAAGTCATCTGTTTTAACCTTGAGCTCAGTCTCTTTTGAAGAAATATCTGCCTCTAGCTCGGCTATCCTTGCTTGGATTGATGAAATTTTTGTTAGTAAAGCATTAATTTCGTCTTTTATTGAGCTTGAGTCATATGGATTATCCTTCTCTTCCTTGCTAATGCGTAGTAAATCTTCGGATAGAGCTTTCACAATAACTTGTCCGTAGGTTAGCTTGGTATTGCCTATAGATACCTGATAATAACGAGAATCAAGGGTTGAAAGAAGCTCACTTAAATCAGATCTCTTTTCGGCTAACTCAAAGTACTTAACAATTTTTGTCTCGATATCTCCATCTATTGTTTCATTTTCTCTCTCGGCTATTTGAATTTTGCGCAGTAATTCTTCTGCACTTTCGCCTTTCAATAGTGGTTTGATTACATCAAAGCGTGCACATTTTTCACTATAAATTTTCAAGAGTGCACTTTGCTTTTCTTTCTCTTGAGGCAAGATGTTGCCATTGAGTACGATTAATCTATCTGATATATACTTGTTAGATGCGGTCGCTTTCTGGAGCTCTATTTCATTGGTTTCGTATTTTTCGACTAACTGCAGGTTAGCATCGCTATTTTCATTTGCTTTTTGAAGTAGAAGATGAAGCTCTTCAAGGTTTGTTGCTGTAAAATCTTGACTTGCAAAGAGAGCTTTAATTTTTTGATCTAGTTGAGCTTTCATTGCAATTAATGATTCTAGATACTGCTCACTTACATATAGTGTGGCTTCTCTTTGTCCAATTATGGTAATGCACTCTGTGATTGCTGTTTCGTATTTTGTGACTTCAATCTTAACAGCATCAATTTGCACATCTAAAGCTTTTGTGTCTTTCTGTGGTAAAGTCTTTTTGTAGGTAAGGATATTGTCACAAACAGGACAATGACTGCCATAAAGTAGCTCGTCGGAAATGGTGCGCATTTTGTTAAATCCTTCATAATCGGATCTCTTTGCCTGGAGCAATTTAAGTCTTGCAACCATTTTTTCACTGTTTTTCAAAAGTTGCGCTTTATCAGCGATTGCCTTATCTAGTTTCTCTTTGCATGAATCAATTGTCTCTTTGGATTTTTCAATTTTGTTTGTCAATGAATTATAATCTTCGTCATATACAGTTGCTGTGTAATAACTAGCTAGTAGTGTTTCTTTTGCTTTATACTCTGCATTAACAGCTTCTCTCAGTGCAGAATAATTCTCGGCTTTTCCTAATGCGTTTTTTTGTTCAGCCTTTAAACGTTCTATCGTTTGAGTATTGCTATTTTTGTCAGTGACAAGACTAGCCTTTTCCTTTTCATATTCGGAAATTCTAGCCTCGCTTTGTGCTATTTCGTCTGAGAGCTTATTGATTGCGTTTTCTAGGACGGCCGCTTCATAAATGCTTTTGCGATACTCTGCCGAGAGTTTTATATCGTTTTTTCTTGCACGCAGTCCTGCTATCTCAGTAGATATTACTTTGTATGCATTATCAACTGATAGTTTTTCAGCAATAATTACATTCTTTTGCGCATCAGCCTCACTATAATAAGAAGCAATCCTACCTATATCAAAAGAAACTGGCTTTTCAGTATATAACTTGAGTGTGCTCTGTAATCTACTACCCGTTTCTTTAATAAATGCCTCATAGCTAGCTAGCGAGCTTTCTTTATCCCCAACCTGTGTTTTTAATTGAGCTATCTCTGCTAAATATTCGTCTTTCTTTGCTTTGATAGCTGTAATTTCGTCTTTCTTATCACTAACAGCTTTTTCTTGATCTTTTAGTGCTAAATATTCTTCTGCTAATTTCTTTGTTTCTATGTATGATTGGACTTTCTTGCCTTCTTCTGTAAGTGCCGCTTTTTCTGACTTTAATGCATCACTCTCCTGCACTGCATCGGCGTATGCCTTTGTGTTAACATCTGTTGCATCTATAGAAACATCCTTTGCTATTTCTTCAACACTAATCCTTAACCGTTCTATTCGCTCGCTTAAAACAACAACGTTGTTTGCGACTTCGTCAATTTCCTCCTGTGTAGTTGGAGGTATAGCTTCTATTTCTTCTACTAGTTTTTTCTCTTGCTCATGTAATTTATCAAGTCGACTTCCAGAGTCTGAGGGTCCAGATAGACGGAATATGGCAGAATCAACAAATGATTCTCGTGCTTGTACATCACTAGAAAAGGCTTCATATATTGCATCCTTGTCTAAAACTACAATATCAGCAAATCCTTCCTTGGCTACACAAACAGCACTAGCTACAAATGATTCGACGTTTTCAGTTATAATTACACCGTTTTCATCGCATATGATAGCTTTTTCTGTCTTAATACCATCAACATTCGTAAACGCTCTTTCTAAAACATAGGTGGTGTTAGAATACTCAAATGTAAGTTTTAAAGAGCTCGGATATTCAATAAATGAATAATCCTCTCCTGCTCCGTACAAAACAACAAACAACGCCCTCTTAAGGATCGTTGCATCGATTCCTGATACTATGCTCACTGAACCTGTTGTTTTTGTAAAATCGACTAGTCCATCGCTTTTTGCGAATCCAGCATAAACAAGATTAATGAACTTCATCTGCCCCTCCGACTAAAATGACTTATAATTTGCTACTAAAAAATTGCTCTCGTTTCTCTTTTAAATTGTGCAAATTCGTGATATACTGATTTTGCACAGCCCTATTTAGGTTTAATTATACACTGAATGAGACTTTTTTGCAATACTTAAATGAAAATTATCGTGGGCGTTCTATTATTCTCTACTGTTCACACGCTATATGATATCTTAGATAATGTCACTGCTTTAACGGATAAGGTCACAACATAATCGTTTCAAATCCCGAAAACGCCCTTTAAAACAACAATTTTTTAAATTTATTTTAGATTTAGCGTAATTCTCAATTAATTTTGTTGTTGTTTTCATATAGGGTGTGAACAGTAACTTATTCTTTACTGTTCACACCCTATATAAAAAAACATAGTTACCTTTCATGCTCAGTTGTTATTTTTAAAAATCACACTTAAGGATAAGAGCATAACAGGATCGATCAAAATGTAGAAGAGCCTTTTAAAAACAATTTTAGAAATTTGTTTTAGATTTAGCGGTATTATATTAATTCTTATGGTGTGAACTGTGACGCTTATTTATTATTTGAAGTGAGTTATGACCTATGGCTTTTTGTAAACTTTCATATGATTGCATTAATGATGCTTCTACACGTATAGACAATGCGTTTTTTTCATCCTACATGCCAAATGCGGATCCATTAGACTGCAAAATTTACATGTTTGGGTTCTATTTAGCGTGTTGTGGAGAGCATCATGATAATTTAATGGAAAAAATAGCCATTAAGCTGAGAATTTCTGTTGACAGGATCATGGAAGGATATAACTACTGGGAGTTGCAAGGATTAGTAACGATTGAGAAAAGTGATCCCGTAACCATTTCATATCATTGCGTAAAACAGCCTATCCGTCCTATAATTAAACTAAATGCTGCTAAGTACTCCGAGTTTGTTGATGAATTCCGACGATTATTCGATAAGGATGACGCATCGCAACTTGCAGATGGCAATGTTGTTAGTCATAATGATTTGATTCCGCTTATTGAATTAATGGAAAATTACAAAATAGAGACCAGTGCTATGCTTATGATAGTTAAATTTTGTCTGCAACGCTATCCTAAAGCTAATATAAGCACAATTTATTCTTTCTCAGCTAACTGGGCTAGCCAGGGGATAACTACTGTTTCTGCTGTAGACGAACGACTTACCGACATCGAATTAAATGGCGAAAATCTTAGGAGTATATTCTCTACATTGGGACTACGTTCTGCACCTAATGTTGATGATTTACAATCCTATCAAAAATGGTACAAAGAATACGGTTATGGTCTAGATGCCATCCTGACAGCCGCTAGGGCGTTAAAGCGTCGTGGTGGCATGAAAGGACTTACAAAAATAATGGAGGAATTACACAATGCTGGCATCTATAGAGCAGATGAGATAAGTGCTTACATGAAAGCGCGAATTGATAATAGAACACTTGCGGCTGATATAGTTAAATCGGTAGGTTCTTATTATCTTGACCTCGACATGGTACTTGAGACATACATTACCCCATGGCTTACAAAAGGCTTTGACGAGGCAGCAATAAGAGCTATTGCTAAATATTGCTTTGAGCGTAGCATCCGTGGTTTAAGTGGGATTAATAATATTGTTAATTCGTTCTATAAGAAAGCAATTTTTACTGCTTCAGCCATTCTATCTTTTGTTGAAAGAGAATTAAGAATTGACGAGCTGATAGCAGAGGTACTATCTGCGGCGGCAGATTCATCGCCAGTATCGTACAATGACAGAAAACTATATAGGACTTTTATTGAGACATGGGAGTTTGATCATGAAATTGTTCTTGCTGTAGCAAAAACAGCTATGGGATTTCCATACACAATGACATATGTTAGTAAAACACTTGCAGAATTAAAGAAAAATAATTTACATGCGCTATCTGATGTCGAAAAATATCTTGCAGATAGGGAAAAAACAAGATCAAATACTTTTTCTACAAAGAAAACTTCTAGGCCAAAGGTTGGAAACGATGAGCATATATACACTGAAGAGGAGTTCAATGCGATATTTACTAACATAGATGATTTAATAGTTGGACTAACTGACGAGGATCTTTAATTTGAAAACACCCGAACAACTTGCATTTGATATAATAAATTACCGCAGAACTCTTGCAATAAATGCTAGAGATACTTTGCTTCATGAATTAAGAAGCGATGAAGAGTTTAGAATACTTGAACCAAAACGTGATCTATTAGAATTTGAGGTTGGTAGACTCCGTGCCTTTAAAAAAGATTATCTAAGTGAACAATCCCAACTGAAAAAAACCAAAGCTGAGCTTAAAAATTGTCTATCAAGACTTGGCAAAACCGAAAGTGTGTTTTTCCCTCATTACAGTTGCAAGATTTGCAACGATACTGGTATTATTGATCTAGTTAATAATGCGACTGGTATTGTTGAGCATTCAAATTGTGATTGCATAAAGCGTGAAATTATCAATGTGGCAAGAAGTGAATTTAATGCTATAAATTCCGATATTTGTGATTTTCGTGTTTTGCTTGAAACACTAAAAAACACTAAGGCAGATGAGCTTTTGACAGGTAAACTGCGAAAGATTTATTTGTTTCTATCCGATTATTCTAGGAATTATAAGGAACTACCCTACAACATAATCGTAATAATTGGAACGCCTGGCACAGGAAAAACAACTGCCGTTTCAGTGTTCACAAATAAAGTAATGGTTGATGGTGGATGTCCTTTGATGATAACGGCAAACGACTTAAATGTTCGATTTTTAAAATATCATATTGCCCCATTTAAAGATAAGCAGTCGATTTTTGAACCACTCATAGAAGCAGATATTCTGATTGTAGACGATTTAGGCATTGAACCTAAATATGAAAATGTAACTCTTCCCTATCTCCGTGAGTTACTTGATTATCGGTTTAAAAAACCTATTATTTTCACTACAAATCTATCTCGCGAGTCTCTAAGTGCACTATATGACAAGTCAATAGTGTCTCGTCTTAACGATAAAGACAGAAGTCATTTTCTGCTTCTTGCTGATAGCGATCTCCGTGGCCGTCATGGGATAAAGCAAATTTCACATTAAATTAAGTTTCTTGTCTGCTTAATTGTAAATTTAAAGTAAATAAAATTAATACTTGCATGTTAGTATTGCTTTTTATGCGTTAATTATTATATTATTAGTAACGATGGAGTAATTAATCTTTGGAGGGGCACTTATGCCAGATCAATTTGAATATAAAATTATAAAGACCTACGGTGTCATCAGTTCTACTAAGACTGGATGGACAAAGGAACTTAATCTAATAAGCTGGAATGGAAAAGAGCCACGGATTGACATTCGTGATTGGAGTCCCGAGCATGAAAAAATGGGCAAAGGTATAACTTTGTCGACTAGTGAAGCAAAAAATTTAAACGATCTTTTGAACAATAGTGATATTGAATGGTGATAAAATATGTCTAAACGATCTTTCTCGCATCCACAACCTCAAACAAAGGGTCAGTTTAAAGCGGCACAAGATGTTCTTAGGCACAGAGCACATCCTCAATCTAGCATTGATTATCGTTTTCAGCCAGATGCAGGGTTGCGTCGACCTCCGCAGAAAGAAACCCCAGTAAGCGTAGGTAATTGGATACTAACATTCATAATCGCATCTATTCCTGTCGGTGGATTACTGAGTCTACTATTTTGGGCATGTAGTTCTAAGGTTGAACCTAGCAAACGAAACTTCGCTAGAAGTTATTTGTTGCTTGTGGCAATCGTGACTGCACTCGTGGGTATTGCTATAATAATCACTGTCTTTATATTCAAGGTTAATTTACTTGAGTTGGTAGCGCGCATGTTATATTATGCATTGCTAGGTGTGCAAACACAGTATTAGTACGATCTTTTGGAATTGATCTTTATTTGTAAACTTTTGTTAGTCTAGTGTTTGACTAAAATTTCTTGGCATCATTGGTTTTTCCAATATTAGTATTTTAGAACATGTAATACTATTTTTCTTTTAGTTTATGACATTCCATTTATCCAGTCTCTTTGCGTGATTGAGCACATAGCACTTGTAGGAATTTCAGAGATAACTTTTCTTAATTCCATTGTTAAATCTTCTATATTTGCAAACAATTGATTCCCTAGTCTTGTACGTATTTCTCGCCATATTTGTTCTATCGGGTTCATTTCATGTGTGCAGTGTGGAATAAATATGATCGTCATGTTTTTTGGTGTTTTCTTGTATTTTGACTTATGCCACGAAGCATTATCGCAAATTAAAACAATGTGGTTTTTTCTATAATTTTTTGATATTTCGCTCAAAAAAGCATTCATTTGTCTAGATTTTGAACCTTTCGGTGCTTTTCTGAATTTGCCATTTTTTGTTTTCTTTTGACTTTTCGGGATAATA
>JAITQU010000143.1 GCA_031288735.1 Christensenellaceae bacterium | reverse complement strand
ATGCATTTTGACGGTCGAACCATATATTACATAATTTCAATAGTCAACAGATTTTTTACTAAATATCAATACTTATACCTGTTTTTTTTTTTTTGTATTTGTTTATGCCATTTTATATTGTTTAGTTTTTATTACATTTCAATTTTTTTACATATTCGACTCAAGATATATTTAAGCTTTTTTTAAAGCCTGATTAATAGACATAGTTTAAAAGACGGCACAATAGTTCATTATCTAGAAAACACAAAACTATAATCTTTAGAGTGCATATTAATATGTGTAAATAGGTAAAGAAGTTAAAATCAAAAAAGCTAAAAAATCGATGAGTAGCACAAATAGGATTATTTGTTTAAGCTACCGATAATGGAATAGACGCAAGCTAGAAATAAATTAGAAGATTTCTAAAATCATCTAATATTCACACCATATCCTAGTGGATATATTTAAAAAGTTAGTGTTTAAAAAAAATAAATTTACTCACTCTTTAACTTTTAATTGTGTCAAAAAATAGTTTAAAAAAAATTGACTCTTTTTAATAAAAAAGAGTCAATTTATAAGGTTATTCAGATAGTCTTATCAGATCTCGCCAAATTTTAGTCCAGGAGTCAATATATCTGTATGGAATATGAACATCGTTATAAAACGACATAACATTGATTTTAGTGCGCTTAGAAATTTCATAACGAAAGTTTTTTGGAAGTACTATGTTTTTTTCTTTTACGAAGTCATATATTTGAGAAATTAGACTTGTTTTTGAGCTAAATGAAAACTTCAAGTTAGGATCATCAATGCCTTTGTCTAAAATTTCTGATATGTACAATCTTGCTGATAGCTCAACATAATTTATTGGCATTATATCTTCAATGTAGATAGCACCCTTAAGATAATCGCCTAATGATAATAACTTATCAGGTGAGGTCTTGTATTTTCCTAGAAGTAGTCTCTGTTTAATTTCTTGCCCTTCATTGTCAGATGCAAAGAGAACTGCGGGGAGATCACCGTTGTCGCTAAACATCGCACAGATTGAGTCAATACCAGTTTTCCCAGTAGAAAAGACAAGTGTTTGGTAGATGGTATTGAGTTTACCCTTTGAAATTAAAATATTTTTAATTAGAGACAGGTATGACTCATCTTCTTCATTTAAAACGATTATCGGTAGACACCCAGCTAATGACTTCTCCGCTACATATAGACCTAACGATGATTGGACTGGGAATATGGACAACTCGTTACTCCTTTCATCATTAATGACTAAATCAGGACTAATGTTTGTATGCCCAGATTCGTCTTTAAAAACTACTCGGACATTATTCATTTGTTTTACAGGAATCATGTATGATGAATGAGTATTGTACAAAACCTGTGCACACTCGCCTGCCTTAAGGAAATATTGAGCAAGTTTGCGTTGCGTTATGGAATGCATTGCTGCACCTGCCTCATCAAACATTAAGATAGTATGGTGGTCGTTTTTTGACATGAGCCCTGTGATAGAAAAAGTCAAAAAGTGCGCAAAAAAGCGTCTAAAGCCTGTGCTTCTATTTTCTAAGTTGTACAACTTTCCAGTTTTCTTATCAATGATTTTTATAGCTATACCACGATCATAGCTTTCAAAACCTATCGAAGTATCATCTTTACCCCAGCACTCTAAAAACTGCTCGTTTAGCCTTTCGAAACCTCTTTTAATACGGTTATGAAAAAGTGGTACTGCCTCCAAAACATCTCGAAAATCTATAACTTTCCTATCAATTTCTAATCGTTCTTCGGCTTCAGAAATAGTTTTTTGAAGATTGTTCTCCCAAATGTCTAAGCAACTTAAGAGTCTCTGAAAGCGTCTTTCATCAGCGTTTAAAACGTTATCTTTTAATTTGCCGCTAAGCTTATCTACTAGCGTTAATAAGTCAATATTACTAGAAGCTTCAGTCACTTCATGGAAATATTGAAATTTAGGTAGAAAAAGCAATATTTCGTCTTCTACAAGTTTTTTTAAGTTACTTGGCATATCGGAAGTTATATCAATATCGTAAATGCCAGCATATGTTTTTGTTACAACCATTGTGGACTTAGCTATATAATCGTGGTTAATTTCTTTAATCCTTGCATTTAGTTTATCGTCTAGTAAAAATTCGGCCCGTATAAAAATTGTGCTCAAAATGTCAGGTAGCAATTGATCAGCACGGTCAATTGGGACATCGGTTTTTAAGTTAATCTCAGCAATGCGGTAGATGTCAGCGCGACTAGCGCGGAGCACTTCAAGTCGATTAGCTGGCATAAGTTTCATAAGCGCAAAAAACAGAGTAGTTTTTCCTGATTCATTGTCACCAGCAAAAACTGTTACGTTTTGACACTCAATCCAACCACTATCAATTATGGAACGGAAATCAGTAACTCGGAATTTAAGTAGTTTCATATTATTTACCACCTTTTCTTATTCTTTTGAACATTAAGAATTTATTATGCTCATCAGTCACTGTGCTACTTTCAACCAATCGTCTGATAGATTGAGCTTTTTTCATGTTTGAATACAAAAGAAAAGAAAATCCAGCTACACCTAAAACTGTCAAAGTTACTAGGAGTACAATTAGTAAAACATTTGGTTTAGCAATTTCAAAAGTGACATATGCTTTGTTTCCAACATCATCGAAGATTTCAACAGTATAGTTGCCTCTTTTTGTAAACTCAATGACATCAGCATCGTCAAAGCTTTGATCAAGAGCTTTTCCATTTAGGAGTATTTGCGTTTTTGTCTTATCGTAATCACTTGCTACAATTCGGACATTTCCAGTATATGCATTCTTAGAAGCATTATAGTTTTTATCTTCAGAAACTAGCTTTAGATTAGGTGGAGTAACATCGAGTAAAGTTATATCAACAAGTATCTCACTTGATGTAAGCCCAGCACCACTTACTGCATAAAACCTGTAAATGCCAGGCTTTGATATATTTAGAGTTGCCTTATTGTATTTTTGTGGTAATTCACCATCTATGGAATAATATACATGTGTGCCACTTTGATTGCCACTAGTAGTAATGCTTAAAATAACTTCAGTGTTCGTAGGTAGCTTAGGAGCACCACTCACTTGTATTGTGGGTATTTCCTTATCTACACAGGTTTGAAATTTTTGCCTGTCAGTTTCACTCGGTATAAATTGATAACTAACAGCTGATCCGCTAATTGATCCAAATATTATCTCGCCATTTGCATCAGGAGTAACATTAACAATATGTGCTTTTTTAACGGGATCGGCATCTGTGTAGGTTTTTGAAATCCCATTATCGAGTGAATACCAATACCGCACACTAGATTTTGGTATTGCTAGTGGAATAATGTAGTAGGTAGCAGATCCAGCCCACACTCCAGCGTTTCCTCCAGCTAAAGCTTCAACATAAAATACTGGAATCTCTAGATCTATGCGATTGGCATCATAAAACTTTTGTTGAATTCCACCTGTATCTGATGATATGGTGAGAGTATATCTGCCATTCATGCTAACATTAAACTCATTTGTGCCATCTGGCACAATGGTTAGATCACCATTTGGATTGGTTATAGTGACATGATAAGGAGCGTAACTAGTGCTCAAATTAAATGATGCAAGATAACTAGTTTGGGTATAGTTTGTAATCTCATTAAAACTTAATACAGTAGGTGCGGCGTCAATATAAAGTTTATGCTCATAACGGCTTTCAGATCCTCTAACAGGCGTATTGTCAGAAGAAACTTTTCTAAAAGATATTTCCCCACCTTTAATGGTGTAGTCAATGTAAATACTATCACTATCAGTAGTTAGGCCACTCCAATCAATAATGATTTCCGCGCTTATTTCAAGTTTGTACTGATATGATTGGTTACTACTAGCACCCGATAGTGTAAACTCATAGGCACTGTAATAGACATTTCCATCATAATGAGTTGGACTACCAACCAAAAGAGCTGCAAAACTTACTTGCTCTGAGATAGCATTAGCGTCAGAAATAGTCGTGCTAAATATTGGATAAGCTATAAAAAACAAGCATACTAAAAATAGAATTAGTAAAATTTTAATGGTGAGTTTTAACGACCTTTCCATATGGCCTCCCGTTTTTTGGACATAATGATTACAGTAACAATTGCGCCTACTAATAGAACAGATACAATTACGATTAACGCTACGGCCCAGCCTGGCACGCTAGCTTTTGCCACAGGCAGTATTTGCCAGCCAGCGTAGAGTATGGTGTCGGTATCTGGAACTACAGTGAAGTTTTCTTTTTGTGTGGTTTCCACATTAAGATACCAGCCAGAAAACACATATCCGTCCCGTGAAAGCTCAGGGTGTTTAGGAAAGTCACTACCAGGGAGTAAAGAAAGGGAAGTTACAGTCAGTCCCCTGCCGCCGTTTGAATTGTAAGTAATGGTTATTTTTACTTTTTCCCACTTTGCGTAAATTGTTGGAGTAGCTGAATCAATTGTTTGAATTCCATCTAACTCAACAGTGCAAGCTTCATCAGCATACCAGCCCTTGAATTCGTAGCCTTCTTTCTCTGGTATTAGTGTTGAAAGATCAAACGTGTTTAAATTAAATCTACCGATAACGTTTGGAAAATTCCCACCGCCATATGTTTCAAATCGTATAGTGTAAATTCCTTCGGTCCACTTCGCAGTTAATTCAAAACTTTCAGCAGGCATTTTATCTAGTTGATATGGATCGGTTGCATTTTCTCTAAACCAACCAATGAAATTATATCCTTCTCGCCGAGGGTCTTCTACATTAGTTACTACGCTTAGATCTTCGTCGTATGAAAGTGTTATGTAAGGTAGTGAAAATTGACCACCGTTTGCGTTGAATGTGATTGTGTATCTAGATACGCTAGCTTGCCATTTTGCAAAAAGAGTAATGTTGTTTGCAGGCATGGGTGTTTCAAACTCAAATGGAACATCGCCCACATCTGATTGTGTTTTACTCCAATGAAGGAATACATAGCCTGGTCTTAGTGGTATGTTATCTGTTTGATTTAAAATATTTGGCGGCTGGACGCTATCGCCATACCTTACTAAAACATTAGGAACAGTGGAAATTGATCCTTGGGTTATGTAAGTTATGGTATAAGTATTAATAGACCAGACTGCAAAAAGAGTAATTACGGCTTGATGAGTTGATGTCATATCTGAGCGACTGTAGTGCAAGGAATATTCAGCTTCAATTTGATCGCCAGAGCTCCTAGACCAGCCTATTAAACTATAGCCCACTCTTGTATAGCTTGGAGTAGTTAGCGTTTTTATAACACCGTATGTATGTTCAGAAGACGCCATCTCGCCTTCGATGACATTACCTAAAGCGTTTTTATCATACAAAACAGAATAGGTTATGAGTGCCCACTGTGCATAAAGTGTTAGGTTGTTAGCATCCGACCAAGTAAATTCGGCATTATCAGTATAGGAAATTCCACTTCCATCAGATGACACATTCCATGACGTAAAGTAGTAGTTCTCATAAATAAATTGATTAGTAGAAAGGGTTACTATAGAATTATATATAGCGTATTGTGGTGCTATAGTCCCAGACCCACCGTTTGATACAAAATACACATTATAGGTATTTGGAGTCCATTGTGCATAAAGATTAAATCTTCCATTAGGACTTGCTGTCAAATTTGAAACTAGATTTCCACTAGAGTATCCTACACCAAATCCGTCACTTTGAGTATTCCAGCCCAAAAATGAATAACCAGTTTTAGCAAATTGAAGATCAAGATCTGTAGGTAAAGAAAATGCTAGATCATAGTTTGCTACTACATTAGTAGTAACACCCGCATTCGCATTATTTGGATAGTAATTTACATAATAGGTATTTGCTTGCCAGATTGCAAAAAGTGTTATGGTTTCATTATTTGGCGTTAAGTATTGAATCAAGTCTGCATCACTAAACACCTGATCTTCATAGCTCCAGCCAGCAAAACCATATCCAGTTTTTGTAAACGTATTTTGAGTAAGGTTTACTAATTCAGTATAAAGAATCGGGCCTTGAATTGGGATGTCACCGCTTCCTAAATTTGGGTCAAATGCTATCTGATAGGAATTTTCACTCCAAGTTGCATAGATAATATAGGTACCATTTAACTCTGTAGATAAATTTAAGATATAATCTTCGTTAGCATAACTAATTCCACTACCATCAAGTTCAGAGTTCCATCCTATAAATGTGTATCCTGTTTGCTGATACTTGTTTTCGCTTAACTTATCACTAGTATCGAATGTAAATAATTGATCTGACATTGTACCTTGAGCTCCGTTTTTATCAAAGGAAACCCAATATGTGATCGGTGACCAAATAGCATAAAGCTCGTAAGATGAATTAAGAGCGGATCGCAAATTTGAAACTTCCTCGTTTTCACTATATTGTATGCCACGTCCGTTTGGTAAACTGTTCCATTGAAAAAATTGATAGCCTGTCTTAGTAAACGTGTTTGAATTAAGATTTGACAAAGTGTCATATGTTAATTCTTGTGCGGCCATTGTACCACTAGCCGTATTTCCATTAAATATAACGGTATAAGTATTTTTGTTCCACATTGCATAAAGTGTTATTACAACGTTGTTTAATGTTGATATTATTGCAGATTGCCCATTAGAGTAGAAGATCCCTCTTCCATCAGCTTGAGTGTTCCAGCCTACGAATGTGTAACCTGTCTTATATATTTGACCTGAGTTTACTATTAAATTAGTGTTTGAGCCATAGACAACACCTTCCATAACAGACATTGAGCCGCTACCAGTGTTTGCTTCAAATGCAACAATGAAAGTGTTTGCTTTCCAAACAGCTTGTAGTTGCAACGAGTGTGTCAGCATATATATTCCGTAAGTAGGAAATGATGTAAAAAGACCGTCTAGTGTGGCAAAGCCTTGATGTGTGTAACCTTCTCTAGATGTTATAGCTTCTGATAAATCATAACTTAACGAATAGTTTACGTCTATAGTTAAAACGCTTCCACCAACAACATCAGTGTAAATACTAATTGTATAGGTGTTTAGCTCCCAAATTGCATATAGAATCACTAGATCAGTTGTTATTGTATAGTTAGGTGTTTCATCAGTTATTGAATGGATGGGGTAATTTTCATGGTCAGCTGATGCTGCACTTTGGTCAGTAGACCAGCCAATGAACAAATAACCAGATCGAGAAAAACCTTCACCATTAGATAAAAGTATTAAACTACCAATTGAGCCGATATCTGATTCAATGTGTCCGCTACCACCATTTGAGTTATACATAACACCGTGGTAACTACTGTTATCAAAATAGTTAGCCCATAGATATACTATGTCATCTTTAGTATCAGATAGATTAACAACACTGCCAGCATAATAGGATGGTGAACTATACGCACCAGTATCATCGCCAGTTTTCCAATTCTGAAATACAAATCCCGTTTTCTCAGGAGTGAGTAGTGTATATAAAACGCTGTATGTTAATTCTACCATGACACCATCAGTATAGTCGTTTGCAATGCTCCCACCATCAAGTTTGTATACAATGTAATATGTAATTGGAGCCCACATAGCATAAAGTGTATAGGTGTCATTATTAATTGCTACAAGATTAGTATCGATTAGTGCATTATCAGAAAAGTCAGTGCCTTCGCCGTTGGCTTGTGAGTTCCAGCCAGAAAAATAATAGCCCATTCTTATGAAAGTGTTAGAATTTAAGCGTTGAGTTGCATCATCGTAGATAAAAACTTGTGGAGTGCTAATTCCAGTCCCGCCGTTTTGATTAAATGCTATATAGTAGTTTATAGGTGACCATGATGCAGTTAGAGTAATGCTAGGTCTGACTACATCATTATTGTCTTCAAGATTAAATAAGTTTACTATTGATGAAACAGTCGCTTTATCTAAAATTAGAGTTGAGTTTTGTATTGAACTATAACTAGCATACCAGCCGCAAAACACATAGCCAGCTACGCTATATGAGTTTTCTAAGATACTCGACGAATAATCTAATGAAACCACATTCATGTCGATGCCAGTATGCGATCTTTGTGGATCAAAATTTATAGTATAGGTAAGTGCTTTCCAGGTGGCATATATTGTTGGAGTCATTGAAGTAAACTGACCTGCTAGACTTACAAAACTAGCCCCATCAGAAATCTTTAAATCCGTGGCAGTAGGAGAAAGTCCCCAGCCGTCAAATACATAACCCGATTTTATAAAAGTGTTTAACTTAAGATTACCAGAAGTTGTCACACTAATCGATTGTGGTGACATGGATCCATATCCACTATTGGAATTGAAACTTAGTGTGTATGATAACGAGTTCCATAGTGCATATAAAATAATCGATTGCCCGTCGCTATCTTTAAGGTTTAACACTGAAGCTCCGTTTAAATAAAGTGGAGATTGAGCAATTCTTGATGTTGCCCAACCAGTAAATTCGTAGTCTGGTCGTTCAAACTCATTTAAACTAAGCTCGCTCAAAACTCCATATGTTAAAGTGAGGGGTTCCATGTAGCCAGCTACCCCGTTTGCACCAGGCTGGAAAACTACTGTGTATGTAATTGGCGACCATTGTGCATATAAAGAAATTGAGTATTCACTAACTCCATCTACAATACTGACTAGGTTGTTGTCCATTATGTCATCAATTAATTGTTGAGCTTCAAAAATGGTATCGCTTCCATATTTTGACCATCCAATAAATTTATAACCTAGATAGTTAAATGTGGAATTACTTAACATGCGATTTGCATCCGATAAAGAATATACTGTTTCGAACGCTTCACTCTCACCATTATTTGAATTAAATGTTATGGTATAGGTGTTTTCAATCCAAATTGCTCTAAAAATTATTTCTACATTTAACCCCCGTGTAAAACTTATATCAATTTCATTGTAGAAAATCTCCATGGAATTACTTAGAGCATCATCTCTTGTTAAAATAAGATCGTGGTATCCACCCCGTTCATCTTGGTATCT
>JAITQU010000098.1 GCA_031288735.1 Christensenellaceae bacterium | reverse complement strand
CTTATTTGCACTACTTTCCTTTCTTATAAAACCCCGAGTTTTATCTATTAGGAGTTTTCCATATTTGTTAACTTAGAAAAAAGAGGATAATAATATTATTTGCAAAATTATTATTTTTAAATCTTTATATTTTTTACGCTATTCTTTGTACTATTCCATTAGCCCCAGTTATATCATCATACGATATATTAGCTAAAAATACTCCACCCCTTGTTTGAATTTTGCAGTTATGATAACTTTTATAGCCAGAATGAAAAAACACATTGTCTTTATTTGTTGAAGTTGCAAATTCTGTTTGCAAACTAGCGGAAGTATCGTAAGCAATCACAAAACAATAAGCATTTTGCCAAACGTCCATATTAAAGTAAATCCCCCAGGCGGCGAAACCCCCCTGATCATGAGTTAGAACAACTTTAAAATGTCCGTTTATAGTAACAGATTTTATTGCATATCCAAATGACAAATAAGTTGCTTGACCGGTTTGCAAACTTGTTATATTCATACCTACTATATCAGACACATTTCCAGATCCCAATAAAGATTGCCCCAAAACACTTTTAATATTTGTGCCGCTGACTAATTTCTCTTGAACATTTAAATTAGTTCTAGCTCCGCTTGCTGAATTAGCTCCAGTCCCGCCTTTAGCCACCGGCAAAACCGTAGATGATGAAGTCGCATTAACTTGAGTTAAATTACCACTTATAAAAGTTACTATACTGAATAAAAACAAACAAAATATAATTCCTAATTTTTTAAAGGTGAACTTATTCCAATTTTTTCTAATTTCCATATTGGTTTTTCTAATTTCCATACTAAAATTATTCCAAAAAAAAAAACGGTTAATAGCCTGATAATTTTCTAATAAAATTGTTAGAAAGTATATAAAATGAGGTATCATTTTTGTTTTAAAATCAAAATTGCAATTTTTTTCGAAAAAATCAATATCTGGTAGACTTAAAATTAGAAACCTTTTAGGTGTGGATTATCCCCCATAGCTCAGCTGGCAGAGCAATCGACTGTTAATCGATGTGTCGTTGGTTCAAGTCCAACTGGGGGAGCTGAAAGGTTTATTATGGATAAAGTTCATAAAGATGTAAAAGATAATTTTGTTGATTGTGTTAGTTTAAACAATAGTTTAAATGTTAATTTTAATCAGAAAAGTTTTTCGTAAATTATAATTCAACTGATGTAGAAAGTATATTTTAATAGAAATAATCTTGCTAAACAATATAAAAATATTCTTTGAGTGGTGTAAATGGAGAAATAATATAAAATACAGTCGTTAGGTTTATATAAATAAATTAATTAAAATTAAGTTAAAGAAATAAAGCGGGTCAGTTCCCCTATTGTTTATGCTTACCTAGTGAATTAATCCAACTCATTTGAGCCGACTGGTCTATATTATTTCAAGACGGGAAGGCGTTTTGTTATTACGCCTAAGGTTTATTATAGATATATAATAAAGTTAAATATTAAAAATAAAAGCTTGGTTATCTCGTATTGACACTCCCTATGATATTGATATTATTAAAAAGTTGGTCAAGCCGAGTAACCAAGCCCTATATAATAATCTATCACAAAAATTAATAAAAACTATATTTATTAAACAAACTTAGAAATTATTAAAAGAGAATAATTTTAAAAAGTAATAGTATTTTAAACAAAAGTAATGTCTAAAGAGCTGAAAACTAATTTTAAAATGCCCTAAATCCAATCATATTTCAAATATAATTTGCATACATAATTTATTAAAAAAAGGTTATTTTCGTTGTTTTGTGTGCTCTATTATTTTTTAAATGCAAAACTCTTTCGGCTATGTTTTAAAGGGTTGGTTTTGCTAAATGTTTTTTAGTGCAACTTTACGAAAAAGGCTCAAACCTATTTTAACACAAATTTATAAAAAATTTTTAGGCGTGCCACATGAACAAATTCGCCAGAAAATATGAAAACAGATTTTTGAATTATTTGATTTTTCCCCGATGATTTTTTTAATTGTCCAAAAATCTTTGTTTTTATATTTTGCCGTTTTGGCCGTCCCCGACACGACCGCAAAAGGTGGCACGCCAATTATTGAAAACGCCAAAGGCGTTTAGACGGTTTTTGCCCCCGACCCAAAAACCGTCTTTAATCCCTCGAGAGAGTTAGAAATAGTTACATACTTGCCAACAAAACACACGATCAACAGAGATGAAACTATGCTCAAATCTTTTACATACTGAAACTCTTGTCCCGAAACTGTGTAACCTGTGTTATAATTAATTGTAATATGCCATACGGAATTAAAGCGCAGCAACTTTTTGACAAATTAAAAGCCAAACATATCATTGGCGCGAGAGGTAAAATTAGTTTGGAACTACTTGATTTGTCTATAGATATTAACGACAAAAGTGCGACTGGCAATTTACTACAAGAATGGCTTGGTGCGTGGATGCGGCATAATAATATCTATTTCAGAATTGACGCGAATACGCAAGTTTTTCCAGATTTTTATCTCAGCGACGACAACACAACCGATTTATTAGAGGTAAAAACATTTGATTATAGCAAATCACCAAATTTTGATGTTGCACCATTTGATGCATATGTTGACAGCCTTAAAACCAAGCAATATAGGCTTGATGCAGATTATTTAATTCTCGGCTACATACTAAAAAATGGTGTTTTGATCATCAAAGATATTTGGCTGAAAAAGATCTGGGAAATTACTTGCCCAGCGCAAGAATTGCCGCTGAGGGTTCAGCGTAAGCGCGGCAAGATTTATAACATTCGCCCGTACAATTTTAAGAGTCATTCACTTGGTTTTCAGCCGTTCGCTACTAAAGAATATTTCGTGAACGCGATTAAGAGGACGCTGCAACAGTATCCAATGCGAACAGAAGATCCTGAGTCTTGGTTTCGGGAAGTTGCGTCGTCTTATAATTCTTCTCTGTAAATACCGCTTCAATAATGCGCTCACTCACTAACTTTATGGCGTTGACACTGACAGAGTTGCCGAGTAAGTCAAAGGCTTCCTTATATGAGGCTGGCGAGATGTCGTAATTTTCTGGAAAGCCAAAGAGTCGCAAGCCTTCACGAGTGGTCAGCCTCCTAAACTTACCGTTTTGGAGGATTGCCATTTTTGTTACGTCCATCGCCACTAAAGTTGGGGCTGACTCATTTGGGTCAAGGATGTTGCTGATATCAAAACTTAATTTTCCGGCGACGATATTATAGCCACGTAAATCCTCGCGGTCGACGGCTTGTTTTGGTGTCTCAAAAGTTAGGTAACCTTTATCAACCAAATCTGCAAGGTCAGATTTTAGTTGCTCTAATTCTTGATTAAAATCAGGCGAAAGCGGGCGCAAAGTGAACGACGTGATATCTTCCAGCGTGAGTGGCATTCCGTCCGACCACTTGATATTTTTGATTACCGCCCAGTCTTTACGTCGGCGTTGACGCAAAACTGCCTCCAAAAGTTGTTTTTGACTTTCGCTAACCGCGCCCTTCAACTCGACATCCCAACTATGAATGTTGTTTTTGCCGCTACGTTTGTCTTTAATTTGCTTACCAACTAATTCTTTTTCGGAATATTTCTTTAACAAGTTTTGTGCAAGTTTTGATGTCAAGCAAGTTGGACTCGTCGGAGTTGCTTCTAATATGTCGCCCAATTTTGAGCAAGTCTCAGGAATGTTATCAAGGCTAATCTTATCTGTCAATGAGCCAGTAATATAGATGCGTTTGCGTTTTTGCGGAACACCGAATTTGCTGGCGTCAATCAACCGCCAAGACACCTCATAGCCGAGTGCCTCTAAATGTTCCAAAATCGTCTCCAGAGTTCTGCCAATCGGTTTAGTTTTATCAACTCTGTCGTGCGTTACTAACCCCTCAACGTTTTCTAATAAGAAGGCTTTGGGTTTTTTCACTTTCAGGATTTCTTCTATATTGAAGAATAGTGTGCCGCGCGTGTCCATAAAACCCTTCCGTGAACCAGCCGAACTAAATGGTTGACATGGGAAACCTGCAAGTAAAATGTCAAAATCCGGAATATTTTTCGGATCAACTTCGGTAATATCGCCATGAACTTCATCGTCTGGGAAGTTTTTTTGATAAACCCCTATTGCGTGCGGCTTAATCTCTGACGTAAACACGCACTCGCCAGGCAGCCCAACTTTTTTTAAGGACTGTTCCAAACCAATTCGTATGCCGCCGAGACCCGCAAACAGGTCAATATACTTAACTATTTTATCCATAAGAATATTATAGTACAAGTATCCCGATTTTGGGTACATCATTATTCATTTTTAGTATGTAACTAAAATAACACTACATCATATCTGTTGTTAGAGCTAAGTCATTGGCAGTATGTAACGATAGGCTGTGGTGTAGTCATTGTTTTAACAGCCTCAATATCATCAAGGCGACGGAATAAGTGAGATAACAAACTTAATGCATCAAGGCAGTCTTTTTCGGTGTACAAGCCAGAGGCTTTTAACTCATCTACCAACTCGTGCGATATTGGATCTCTGAACGCTTGCCACATTGCTAAAACAAGGTTGCGGTGTCCTTCAGTGATATCTAACTTTGTCTCATCATCAAAATCACTTTTGTCTGGTTTTTTATATTTTTCAACCA
>JAITQU010000138.1 GCA_031288735.1 Christensenellaceae bacterium | reverse complement strand
TTAATTGTTAATGTTGATAAATTCAAGACGCGTTTCTCAAATTGCTATTTAAAAGAGCTTTTTCTACATTAGAATCGCTTATTGCTGTGTCTTTTCCAGCTAAAGTGCTGACTTTTTTTAAATATCATGCAAATGATGGACAGTGACCATGTTTTTCCATATGGGGTGTGAACAGTAACTATGAATGGTAAAATTTAGTAAATATGCAGTTGCATCCTTGACGATTTGTCGTTATTCCTGTATACTAAAATGTGGATTATTGTTTTTATTTACATAATAAAAACAGGTCAAACTCATTAAAGAAGCACAATATTAATTATATTGACAGATATGGTTTTTTGCATGCATCCGTTATACTCAAAACATTGATGGATGTATTGACATAAAAGCATTGAGACTTCTAAAAAATGATGGCTAAAAAACAAGTGTAGCTAAATTAAATATTTTCTTAAATTAAATAGGACCGTCGTTGATTTTTATTTCTAGTGGTGTGAAATATTTTATCCTTGGTAGTTAAACAGGGAAATAAAAATCAAAAATGTAGATGACAACTAGTCATATGAAAGATTTCTTTTTGTTCAATGAATGTCTATGCCGCTGTCATGAATGTGTATTGAACATTGAAATCCGTAGGCGCACACCTCAATGGTTTTGAATTGACACTAACAACATGATGAAACGAGTTAAGTAGTCTTTTCAAGTCTATGATCGGCACACTGCGTAATGCAGATGCGAGGGTGCGGGGAATTATCATAAGTTTTCCTAAAGGACTAATCCAATTGAAAATGGGCTTTCGGTCAGCCTTTGAAGTAAATTTTGTTTGAGTAACATCAACTAAAAAGTTTAACGAAATATTTAATTTTTAATGATTTTGTTATAATTTAGTCCGTAATGATACACACCATCACATGCACGCTCGTCTGTGAGTGGTGTAGGTGGCAACAAAATGTTGCGGAGGCATTATGCGTGTAGGATTAAAAATGCGTATTGGAAATTTTAATATACATAGACGTACAAGCGGATTTAATAAAATAATATTCGCGATGCTATTGCTTCTAGGTGTAATTTTTGTTACTACTATCTCAGTTGTAACAGGGCTCACAACTAGCTCTGTTATGGCAGAAGTTAAAGATGTGCCTAGTGGACTTTATAACGCTGCACCAGCAAACAATACGGTTGCTGGAAATGCTCTTTACTGGGGATCGTCTGGTGGCACGTACCTTGATGGTGGCGTAGGTTTACAGTTTGGACCAAACTATTTAAAGACCACATCTGAAAATCCATTAATTGTGTCGGGAACTGGAAATCCATCTTTGCGAGACTTCAAAGCAAGCGGGTTCAATTCTTATTCTTTAGCAGGTTCTCCATTTGGGATTTCTGGAGTTTCTGGTTCAAACGGCGCAGTACTAGTTTCTAATATTAAATTAGAGAGTGAAACCTTATATGATTCAGCTGTATTTAAGGCGTTAAAAGAATCGGATCATATAGTAAATTTCAGTTTTGACGCTGTGGTTAAGAACAATTCCACTGCGCTTAAAACGTTTCAGTTTACTTTAAATTGGTATTCAAGTCAAAGTGCTTCCGCCCCCGATATAACTAAGAACTTTAGTTTTACACCAACTCCCACTGTCGAATCAAGTATAGGTCGTATCAATTTGGACTTTGAAATGCCAAAAAGTATTACACCGATTCCAAATGAATGTTTTCTTGAGGTTCTAATTTATATTCAAGAGAACGCCGAGTTTTCAATCAGCTCACCAACTTTGCATGCAACTGTAAATATTGATCCCAGTTTACGAATGCAACTGAGAAATTCTGCAGACATTACAATTACTGGCGTCAATAGAGCTCCCGTTACTTTCACACCAAGTGCAACTGCATGGGATCTCTCAGCTTATCCAGTGAAACCAGGTGATTCTATCACTATTTCGACTTATGTTTATCTTTATGGCAACAATCCAACAAGATACACCTTTAAAGATTCATATCCATACATTTTTGGATTAACCAAGCTAAGCGGTGTTCAAAAATTTATAGGGAAACGAGTTGGCCAAACAATGTCTGAATTTGATTTGACAAACCCTTCAGGCGTTTCATATCGCACGGGAGTTGATGGACTTCAAGGTGTACCAATTAGTAAATATTCTGAATCAATGCAGGTAGGCGAAAACAATAGAACCATTTATAACACTACATTTATTGTAGGAACTACATCGAACGCTCAGTTAAATTCTTTTACATTACTCCCACAGATCATTATTGGTATTGATGAAAACGGTGAATATATAAGAACAGAACCAACAAAAAACCCATACAAATTTTTTGTGGATTTTGTGTCTCCAAATACACCAGCACTTCAACTTGATTCTGGCTTAGGGCTTGCCATTGCAAGCAATCTTTGGTATACAGAAACAAAGAGCCCACAAACTAAATTAGCAAGCATTTCTCACATTCACACAACCGTTGAATATGTTTATGCTTTTATATTTCCATCATATATTACATCAATCGACATTTCAAAGTATAATCTTTCTGACTATCAGAGTACATTTGATAATAACACCGATGGGACATGGACTGGAATAGAAATAGACACAACGCTTAATGGAATGTATGCAGCAGGATATTTGCAACGTATAACCACCTATGGTACTTCATCAAATACTCCTACAAGCGTAAGGAATATTAATTTCCCCGATGATAACTCGGAATACTCTCTGTTTCTAATTACCGTTGATATTCCTGGAAACATGAGTATTGTCTCATCTTACACGGCTAATAACAATATGCCTGTTAAAATTGACTCATCATATAAAGAAATATCAGTCAGAATCAACGTAGGTGATGTTGGTGTCTCTGTTATAGAGGAAAAGGGGAAATTGAGATTATACTACATAATAGGTGAGAGTCTTCATACATTAGGAGAAGATGGCACGTATGTTCCGACAGGTTCACCAAGTCGATATATGACAACCTCGTATGTAAATGGTGCTGCAAAACGCAACGAATTAATTTCAGTTATGTTTGTTTTTGACGTTGCCGCATATAGATATTTCCGTTTCGAAAGTTATATAAACTATGCCAATGAGGACATAGCACACTCAGCACCGACACTTACTCAAAGCGGCAGTGACTGGTTTTTATATATGACCTATCGGATGGATGATGACAATGGTGAAGGTTGCTATATTGAGTGCACCATACGCGAGAAAGTGGAAATATCTCTATCACAACGGAATTTTGTATATACTGGCTCACCAATATCGATGAGTGATTATACCAATATTTTGCCTTATACTGGCAAGCTTCTAAACAACAAGGAGGTGCTTGGCAATTCAATTTCTGGTTTAAATGCAAGCTTTAAATACTATGATATATTAACTGCAAGTGCTGTTGATTATGGTACTGGTGTGAATATCACTTACAACAATACAGTGTACTATCTTGATTCAACGACACCACTCCGACTGCGTGTAGCATACAAGCTTGGAACACAAAGCTTTTACACCACACAGGTAATAACTCGTGATGGTGGATATGATTTACAAATAGTTTGTCTTGAGGTTGCAAGCGAAAGGACATCAATTACCAACGCTGGTACCTATTGGTTTAGAGCAACGGAGATAACTGGTCAGACTGGTGGGGCACTCCGCTATTTTGGTTCACTTGAAGATAATGTTATTATTGAAAAGGCCCAATCAAGAGTTCTATCTCTTACAATTGACGCAATAACCTATGGTGAGCTCCTAACTAAGGAAACGTTGATATATAAAAGCTTAGCTTCTATAGGTCAAGCGACACAACTTACAGAATACATTGACTTTAGAAGTGATCCTTTAGATCCAAATAGCGAATTGCTCAAAAGATTGTACAAAACTAGTGCTGGTGTTTGGGGGGAATATGTTTTAAAAATTTTGGAATATTATTCAATGCCTAATGCTGGAACGCATAATATTACAGTCGAATTTGTTCCATTTGATCCTTTGTCTAAGCTAGATGGAAATCCTTTTACTAGCGATGCAGATATAGAAAACTATATAAACCAGTATAATTTTTACGGGAATTTCTATACAGGCTCTAAATTCAATAATGGATTAGGGGAATACGCTGGAAAACACGCATCTAACTATTCAAATGCCGAAATTTCAGTTAATATTGTTGTAAACAAAGCAATTGCTTTGATTGAGCTAAATCACGATAGTGGTGAAAACATCTTCGTTTTTGATGGAACACCAAAAACACCAACCTTTAAGACGAGCCCAGTAGGCCTTCAATATAAAGTGTTGTATGCAGTAGAATTAGCTCCATATGTATATAGTGATCAAACCGAAACGACACCTACAAATGCTGGGATTTACAAACTCAGTTTCTATGTTTTTGAAAACAATTATACGACTGAGGTTAATACAGATTATATCACTATTGCAAAAAAGAAGCTTAATGTAATTACAGAGTCGCGTTATTTGCAATCAACCGAAAACAACACTAACGGTGGACTGACCGATGCTTACATAGATGTATTAGATGGCAACAAAATTTATGACATGTTTGCACAAAGTCTATACATGAGATTAGAGCAATTAACAGTTATCCCAGCCGATCCTAATGAATCACTCCCTGTTGGTATAACATATAAATATGCATATAGATTAATAAGACCAATTTCAGGAGATGAAAGCGAAGATTCTTTTAGCACACCCGACACTCTTAATAATGTAAATTTAAATTTAAATGCTGGCGTTTACTTATTTAAAATAGTCGTAGACACGGTCAACTATTCTGGTGAAAGCACAATAATGCTCTATCATATGCAAGTCAATGATAGCACACAGGGTGGCAATCGATCGATTAATTTTCCCACACTGAGGTCGCTTTATGCAGTTTATAATATTGATTCTGCAACTCCAGAAATTGAAAATTTCGATACAACAATAGGGCATATCCAATTTGGACAAACAATACAAGAAATAATTTCTGGTAACCAAATATTTGATTTATCAAATGCTAGTGTTACATATAATACAAGAAATGGTAGAATTCCCGTTACTGGTAGATTTTTATTACCTACCGAAATGGAGATAATGGCACTTAACGGACTTAACAGTGCAGATTTATTACGAAGACAAAGGGACAACGCATTAATTTTACCTGTGCGTTATGATTTAAACGGAAAAATCACCTACTATATTTGTAAAATTATTTGGGAGGCTGGTGAATATGTAGATGGCATATTTGTAGCCAATCAGAATTTTGAAAAAACAGGAATAGATACGCGATTTATTGTTGCAAGAGCAGCACCAGACCTTTCTCAAATCACGTTTCTAACAATAACTTATGGGCAAACACCAACAATCCATTTTGGTAGTCCAATCATTTCGGGAGCTCTTGTAGGATATAATACATTTGAATATGAGCTAATAAACACTGTCGATTATACGCTTAAGCTTGCTAACGAAGGAATGTTGCCTTTAGCTGGCATTTCTGATATTTCATTTAGTTTCATTCCACAAAACAAACAACAATATCGAGAAACTGTTTTTGATGTTGAGATCGAAGTGTTAAAAGCAACAGCAACAATGTCGTTTACTGATACTGATCTTCTAAGTCAGTATGGTGATATATATAGGATGCCTAGCGTAGTCACTACACCTAGTAACCTTAAGGTAGTATTCTCCTATTATAATAATGGGACACCAATAAACATTAACACCACAACTTTAGTAGGTGAATATTTAGCGAGAGCAACTATTGATGACTCAAACTATCAGGGTGTTATTGAGGCTCCGTATACTGTAAGCAAGGCAATTTTAGAGATTTATGCCCCACCATCTGTATTGGGGACACAGACCTATGGGGTTTCTCTATCAAATTTGAATCTTGGCTCAGGTACTCTTAAAACACGGGATGGAACAAATTTTATAATTGGATCATTTGCTATTAATTCTGAACTCGAAAACATGACTGAAATACTTTCAGTTGGCACACATGACGTATTCATAACCTTTACTCCAGTAGCATTTACAGTTGCAGGACATTTATTTTCTGAGTTATTTACTGTTCCCGATACATTATTTGTGGCTGTCACTATAGAAAAAAGAACTATAAACATTGTCTTTAGTGATTTACAAAAAACCTACACGGGTTCTATGCAATCAATGGGAATAGGATTTCTTGGAATAGTAGATGGATATGATGTCGCATACGAACTTAAATATGTAAATGAAAAAACAGGAGAGATTCACTACAGCCCTAATAATCCGATAGATGCTGCTAATTATAAGGTGACTTTAACAATAAACGATCCATGCTATTTAGGAATGGCCGAGACAATATTTGCGATAAACAGATCTGAAATAACAATAACACCTCTATCTAACATTTTTGCATATGACGATATGTCACATCCGTTTGCCTATGCACCATTGATTACGGGGCATACACTTTCAATTAAATATATCGACTATATGTCTAGAGAAACAGATGTGTCTCCACGCATTCCAGGTCGATACAATGTTGTAACTAGTCTAACTGACACTAATTACTCCCTTAAAAATCCAACTTTCTATTTATACATAATTCCAGTGTTTAGCCAGATAGACCAAAACACGCTTGTGCAGACATATAACATGACATATGATGTGGTGATGCAATTTAACTATGCTGGGCTAAATGTTAATTATTCGTATTCAAATCAGAATACGCCAAATGATTATTTTGATGACTTCTCTAATACTGGGGCAGGTGTTTACAACATTCGTGCAACAGTTACAATAAACGGTCTTTCATGCTATTTATTCCCAATATTCGTAGAACCAGTGGGTGGTGGAGTAACATCTGTTTATACTCGAGCTACAATAGTGGGAATTGAAGAAAACTATCCGCTCTACAATGTAAATGTTATTGAAACTGATGACTATATCATAGAACATACTACAGTGCTTGTGGCAAAAGCCTCACTTTCCATTACTCATGAATTAGAATATCATTATGTATATACAGGTTCTCCCTATAGAGCATCAGATGCTAGAATTTCTGTTGCTGTAGCTGATGTTACCTTTATCTACACCTATGCTACCCTCGTTAACGGAGAGCAGTATGGGCCAATTCTAAATCAAGCGACAACCGCAGGTGAATATTACTTCTTCTTTGCTGTTGATCATCCTAATTACTATGGTAATTCTAGGGCAAAACTTATCATAAATAAGGCTACACCCGTCGCCTTGCATGCACCAACCTTTGCTACTAGATATTCATATGGAGACAGTCCTACAACAATAACCTTCAAAAACGATGGCGTGATATTATTTGCCGATGTCAACATAGCGTCAAATGGCAGTTGGTCCGTAATTACACAATACTTTGACAAACTTCCTGTTGGTACCTATGACAATGTCGCATTTGAGTTCATTCCTGATAATACAAGTTTAAATGCTGCCTATGTCTCTGGGATTGCTACAATATACAAGAAAGATATAACAAACGATATTCGTTACGATACCATTGATTTGCTACAAGAATATAATCGCGCACAGCACAGACTCACCGTCTACTTTTCTCCTGGAGCGGAAGAAATATATAAGAAGAATGACAGAAACATCTCACTGATTGTTACATATAACGCAAGTCAATATGCTCCCGAGGTCTGTGGGAATTATAATATTATTATTACTGTTGATAGTAATTGTTATGAGGGTAGCTTAGGTGTGCAAGGTGGTGGCTTAGAAGGGATAATTATGATTATCAACCCCGCAACACCTAGAATTAGTGCCCCTACGCTTACTCCAATATTTAAAGGTGAAATTATAGGTAATTCTATAATTTCAGGCGGATATGGATACATTGTAAACGCCAATTCACAGGATGCAAGTCACACAGTTGATGGGACATTTTACTTTATTTCACCGAGCATCGTCATGACTAAACTAAATTATAGAGAGGTAGCGATGACGTTTATGCCAGATGATACATTAAATTACAATTTTGTTTCATTCGGCACATCACTAATGATTCGTTCAAATGATAACAGTGCTATAAATTACAGCATCGGCACAGTTACAGCTAGTCAAATCATATTTGGTGAACCCTTATCTGCTTCAATTTTGTCAATTGAAGGCGGTAGCAATCCTCTAGTTATTCCAGGAACAGTAGAATGGATATATCCTAGGTCAATTGTGCGTAATGATGATAAGCCATTCTATCGATTTACTCCAGCTAAGACAGTAGACACGCAAAAAAGCGATGGATCTCTTTATTATGATAACTACCAATTAATTGAAAAAGAGATAGATAACGGTATAGTTGTAGGTGTTGCAAACTTTAAAATCGATAATTTAGACGATATAACCAAAACATATGCTACTGTTTATGTTGGTGAAACGCTTGAACAAGCTAAGACACGATTGGTGCTTAAATTGCTCAACGCAAAAACCAACAATGAAGTATTTGATTATAATCAAACTGTGACCGTTGGCGATTATGGTATACCATTAAATACCGTTATCACAACAGCCCACATCACAAGCGGTCAACCCTTAGATATAAAACTTGTATTTAGTAAGGCCGACTATGTAACAACTGAATTTAGAGTACTAGTACGAATTAGGCATCTGATAGCACCAATCAATTTTAACGTATCTCGCAACTCTAAAGACTATGATGGAGTAATTTATCAATCTGATATCGCTTTCCTATCGGGTATTGGTATTTCTGTAGCTGGGACCAATATTGAGCAAAGCCTTGAAGGATATAGAATTGATTCAATTTTAAGGAACAATTCTGAGGTTGATCACATTGTTGAAGCTGGGAACTATGTTGTTTCTGTCACATATGATGATGGAATTAATTTTGGCACATTCAAATTCTCATACGCCGTAAACAAGCGAAACATATCTGGAGCTATAAAACTCCCAAGTGGTGGTGAAAAATTAACTCTAGAATATGGTTCACTTTCAGACACATTTGAGCTTGTTTTCAATGAGTATGTAGGCGGCGAGCTAAAGGAATATGACCCAAGCGAGATTTTACCATATTTAACATTTATCTATTATGACGATAATAGTAAAACAAGTGGGTATGGATCTACCGTTCCACCTAATGCTGGCACATATTTTGTAGAGGTTCTACTTGTTGCATCTAATCCTAAATTTTCAGGTAGTGCTACGTTTATATATGAGATATTACGTAAATCTGTAAATATACGTTTCTCAAACGCAAACGGATACACTTATTCATATGGACAAAGTATATCAATAATACCTGTTATTGACATAAGCGATGCGGCAGATCAATATTATCTAACCTATGATGATAAACTAATGCAACCTAATAATGCTGGAATTTATTCTGTAGTAGCATATGTAAACACGAAGAATTTCTATGGTCAATCTGAACCTGTAGGCTTGGTAATTGAAAAAGCCACAATGATCATAGTTGACAATCCAACTGTCACAGGGCTAGTTTATGGGCAAAATCTCGGTAGCGCAAAAATAAACGGCGGGACTGTGATGGATTCGAAGACAGGGGCAATACTGCCTGGTAGATTTTCGTTTATGAATCCAGAAACTGCAGGGTTTACTGCTGGGACGGAAAACACAATTTATCTAAAATGCGAAATTAATGATAATTACGAGTCGTTACTGAGTATAACTTCCACAGTATGGGTAGAAAAAGCTATAACAGACATAACAATTATTAAAGAGACAGCAATATACACAGGCGGCGAGCTTGCACCCGTTGTTAGTGCCAATACTGCATATCTTGTAACATTTGTAATGATATTCTATAGACCAGGCACAAACATAGCAGTTCAACCAATAAGTGCTGGAACTTACACTGTGACAGTAAGGATCAACGATGATAACTATGAAGGACAAATTACTGGACTGCAATTTACAATTTTACCAGTAATGCTAAAGAGAGTTGTAGCTCCAGAGGTTGCTACAATTCGCTATGGACAATCTCTTAGTGGAAGCACGTTTGCTGGTGGTGCAGCATATTATCTTAATGATAACGATGCAACTACTGGCAGGTTTGTATTTACAGCACCTGCTCTAGTTCCTGGAATAGCAGAGTACGTAGGTGTTGCTGGAGAAAATGATGTTGGTAAATATAGAGTTTCCTATCAATTTATACCATCCGATAATCACAATTATGAGCAATGGACTGGCGAGATCGATATTGTTGTAAGAAAAGCCTCAGTAACTATAGCTGTCTCTGATAACACATTTACATACGGACAGGCAATTAGTGCTCCTAGCTTTACTACAGTGCCAGGCGGTATAACCCCATCAAATGCAGGTTTTATAGCAAGTGGACTTGAAGGAAGAATTGTTAATGCTGGAACCTATGGATTCACCGCTACAATAGTGCATGATTATTATACAGGCTCACTAGTATATAACATTGTTGTGACAAAGCAGGCAATTTCGTTCAACTATGTAGATAGCTCAGGTTCATCAGTTGATAGATATCAAACAGTATATAATGCCCCAATTTCCGCAAAAATTAGTATATCAATCGATCGAATCGTGACGGTTGATGGGAAAAACGCAACGGTAATTGCACAAGAGCTTGAAAGCAATGTCTTGTATGCACATGCGCAAAAAGGTGTGGCCAATGCAATTGCAACATTTATTGCCCCAACAAAGGTTGGCGAATACACAGTGACTGCTAGCCTTGCTAATAATAATTATTATATAAGGGCTGAGGATGCTGTAATAGATTACATAGTAAACAAAGCAACCGTAACAAGAATTGAATTTGATGCTGAAACATTAAGCAATCAAGTATATGGATCAGTTTCTACACCAATCATAAACGTAGCACCATCGGGTGTTCTTTATGAAATATTATTTGATAATCAACCTTTCCTTCCATCAGTAGCAGGTGATCATAATATACTAGTTATTATCACCGATCCTAACTATGTTGCCACCACGGCACAAAGCCGATTTAGAATATCTCAAAGAAATATTACAATAGAGAGCATAAAGGTGAGCAATAAGGTGTTTGATGGAACATCATCTATTTCGATAACTGGCACCTTAAAAGGAATTTTAAAAAACGATGAAGTAAATCTCACTATGACAGCGCGTACTCAAAATGGTAAGTCAGAAACGGGAGAGCATAATGTCGAGATTACGTCGTGGGCGCTATCTGGACTTCACGCAAAGAACTATACTATATCCGAACCTCCATTATACTTAGAAAAGGTTAATATAACGAAGATTAGGGTAGATGATACGTCGGAAAACAATTTAGGGTACGTTACTTCAAACAGTGGTTTTAATGACAACATAACAATTTCTGTAAGAGAGGTGTTTGCACAGCAAAATCCAACGACAATCTGGTCTGCCGTTTTAGGACAGCGAGCGGTGGTTAGATCAGTTAGTTTAAAGGAGAATGGAAACACCAAGGTTCTTGATGAAAAGGTTAAGTTTTTTGTATTATTGCCAGAAAAATATAGAAACTCTAAAAATTTGTCATTTACTGCCATTGGTGATTTAGCAAATCAACCTATCGCATTTGAGATTGAGGGCGATTATGTAACTTATTATGCAGACCGATCTGGTGAGATATTAATAACAGCCCACGATTTCCCATACTGGCTAATCATTGCTGGAGGAGTTTTGTTATTGACTGTGTCACTGTTTGTCTTTATTAAGGTCATGCCAGCAAGGAAGCGATATAAAACAAGTAGTAAATTTCGCAAAGCTCAAGGGTTATATGCATATTCAAAAAAACACAAAGAATCGCAAATTAACTCGATAATAGAAAGACAAAGAAGAAAAAAGGCTGCTGATGAGTATTACTTTGACTAATATTATACGTAAACTGGTTGTTTTTATATTGGTTTTTTGTGCAATAATATTTAGCCTAGGGATTATTTCACACTCATCAGTAGTGGTGCTTGCTCTAGCAAGTAGCACGCCTGTAATAATGACGCCAATAGATATAGCTGGACACTATGGCGAGCATGAAGGGTTTCGCTATGGTTTTGATTGTTCTCCAGAGGTTGAGAGACTTACCTACACGCTAGATTTAGACTATGATGAAACACCACTACAAGGGAACATTGAGTTAGTAAATAAGGCTGGTGGCAAATATGGATGGCATACTTTTGTAGAAAATGGTTATTATACAATTACCGCATATTTCTATGATGATGAAAGTGAGCCAGTCGAAGGGACTCTTAACATTAATAATATAGACTACAAAACACCACATCATGACTTAAATTTCGACAGATGGGAATATGCTGGTTCACGATTAAATGCGTATTCTGTATACGTTGAAGACAGGTTTTTTGCTATTAAGCCTGATGTTTCAAGCGGACTAGAGACAGTGATAGTTTTATTAGACACTCAATACGGTGAAAGTATTTCTGAACTCATTCCTGATAATGAGTTGAGCGAGGCTGAAAAATCGGCTAAATATCGTGAAATAACGCCAGCAGTAATAAAGAATGCTAATGTTGACATTGTTTCAGAGCAAACAAACATGTCACAAGGTAGCATGAAATACAGTACTTATCTTGATTTCAATATTGATATGGTTAGTAGTGGTGCCTACTATTTGTATGCACGCGATAATGTAGGACATGTTTTACTTAAAAAATTATTTGATACAGAGACAGGAAGTTATCTTTTGCCATGGTTGGATCCACCTAGCAACGACATTTCACAAGCCATTGAAATTGCCGAATCTCGCATTGCTAACGGCGATTTGGATGGATATTCCAAAATAATTTTAGATGAATTATCTCATACATTAAACAAGTTAAAATTAAGTTTTCATCGCAGTGATGAGAAGGACATATTTGATGCCTACGTAGATTTTGATGCGGCTATGGTGAAATACAAAAACGCTAAGGCAAAATTTTCATTAAGCATTGAGGACGAAGAACTTTACCCAGGAACAATTAGAATAGATAATTTAAATAATACTGCTGTTAGTGCACTAATTGGGGACACTGTCGTAGCATCCCTTAAATTAACAGAATACAGGAGTGGCAATTCTGAATTCGAAAACATAAAAGATAAGCTAAATCTTAAAAACGTCAATCGAATATTCAAAATTAAATATTTACTTACCATTAATGATACCGAAATCACTCCTAGCGTAGCACTTAAATTTACATTAACTAAACCAACTACATTTAGTGAAATTAAATTTGTATCAAACAAAAGTGATGGCCTTAGTGAAATTGCTATTAGCGTGGGTGGTGAATGGATTATCTTCGATATAGACACTAACATGGGCGAATACTATTTGATTGTTTATGATGAAGCTTTAGCTACAGATAATTCAAATCTTATAATCATTGTAATAGTTTCTTCGTCAATTGCACTAATTTTGCTTTGTGTGCTCGGTGTTTTTATGTTTAAAGCAATAAAGACACGAAGGGAAAAATCAAATAGCTTATCTAATGATCAAAGCAATTCCTAATCAATATGATCTAGTGGCTTTCTACTTACTAAATTTGTTGTTTTTTGAGATGATATATGTTACTATTCACTTTGATGATTAGATTTAAAGAAAAATCTAATAAATGTATGCAATCTCGTGTTAAGGATCTAATATTGAGCTAGTTTGGTGTCATTTATTGAACTAGAATACAATAGAATTATTAAAGATTACGTCACACAAAATAGAGATTGACAAGGAGCTGAAAATGCGATATTTGAAGAAAACATTCGAATATCTTTTCATTTTGGAAAAAGGCAAGCGGTTTGCGGTTATTAGCGTATTATCACTACCTGTCAGTATCGTTTTTGCTTGGTTGTTTCCAAGTGGCAAATACACTACGTGGCTAGCAAACTATAATAATAGACCAAATACATTCTGGGATGCTTGGACGTTCAATAGCGGTGGATATCAATATTGGATCGCATTATTACTAGCATTTATCCTGATAATGATTTTTGTTTCGATGTCGGTAAACATTATTTCGAGATCGCTAAGGATTGGTATTTTTAAGGTTAAATCATTATTAACCGAACTTAATGATAGTTTTTTTCCAGTGCTTCACGGAACACTCACCTACATTATATTGCTGAGCATATATAAAACGATACTTTCGCTTTTGCTTATGTTTTGGCAAAATATATCCAATTCTCATGTCTATTTTGCTTTGTCACTCATAACCATGATTGTTATGTTTGTAGGTGCTGTTGCATGCTTTTCATTTACTACACTTTACATACCGATTATGGCATTTACTGGTGTTCGTTCTAGAATTGCTATATATTCAAGCATTAGGAAGTCGAGTTCATCGCTTGTTTCTCTAATGATAGCTGTGCTTATTCCAATACTAATTAAAACTTTAATTGGATCTCTAATCGCATTAAAGCATGATATTTTGCTTACATTTATAACAGATGGTGTTCTGAATGCATTGCTTTTTTCATACATGATATGTTTTATAATGATCGCTTATTATGAAATTGAGCAGTTGAAAAGGCAAGATTATCCACGGGAATATTTCTTTAAAAATAAAAAATAGGAGCAAGAAATGATTCTTAAAAACTCTTTTATGATATTAACTAATAATGTTAATTTAATATTTAAGACATTAGCATATACAATATTGCTAATGATTATTTTACTTTCAATATTGTCTAGCATTTTTGTGCCACTGCGTGAGAGTATACTAGTAGAATTTGAGGGATTAGGTAAATTACAGGAAGCGGTTGGATACTGGATCGATGGTGATAAAAATTCACTAAACGATTTGCTTTCATTGTTAAATAGTTTTTTAAGTGAAAAAAGAATTGTTGTAATGCAAACTATAATAAAAATCATAGGTTTTTATGCGATGACGATATTTTTCTTTTTCATGACGGATATTCCAATAGTCAAGGTGTTATACAATAAAATGCAACAGGGATATAGTGAAAAGTTTCATTTATCGTTAATTTCCTCTTTGCCACAATCACTCTTATATTCATTTCTTATGACCGTAATAGTAACTGTCGTTGATGTTTTAATAATAATGGCCGTAATCGCGCTGTTAATAGCACTTTATCCCGTTATAGGATTTTTTGCAATATCGATAGTTGCTTCTCTTGCATTGTTTCTACTTGCAGGGCGTGTGACACTCATTAGCCAATATGTGCCTTTAATTGTTTGCGAAGAGAAAAATTTAATTGTTGCATTAAAGGAATCCATCACGAAATCCGTCAAATCATTTTCATTGGCATATATTCCACTTCTCATAACAATTATTGTCTTTTTTGCAATATTTATGAGTACTATAGTTAGTACATTTGCGATTGTCCCAGTACTTATTATTCCCACATATCTGGTAATGAAAAATTGCATTCGACTGGTAGTATATTCAGCAGAAAAAAAGAAACCGTATTACACCACAGATGCACAAACAAATGAATTTGAGATAGATGTAAGTGATGATGTAGTGAAGTCATAAATGTCATAAAGATACCCTTATTTACACCTTTAAATATTAGCTGTAGTAGAGGTTAGTAATTTTTTTCTAATCGTCAATTTTTTTTTCTCAAAGCGAGTTTCATAGCTTTTGACGGCGAAAGCCCGTTTAACTTTTGAAATCAATATATAAGGAGTTTGAAGTCTATGTTAACTCAAACTAAAATTTTGTATGCTAAAAGGTCTTTTTAAAAAAATATACTAAAAGGCGAAAATGATATTGCTCTTATTACACAATGTGCATTTATATGATCTAGTTTACTAGCGGATAAATATTTTGGCCATCATATCGAAATTGAGGATTTAATTGCGTGGCGTGCTCATTATCATATTTATAATCTCTGGGATAAAAGTAATAGCATCTGATGGTAATGAGGAATATTCGTTTGTTGCAGTTGCAGCTGCTTCTCCAGCGCACCCAGCAATATATGCCGCAGCGGCTGTTGCAAGAAGTGTGCTGACGTTATTGACAGCAACAATACCAGTTAGCAATCCAGTGAGAACATCTCCACTGCCACCAGTCGCCATTCCAGGACAGCCTCTATCTACAAGAATAAGTCCAGCGTCTCCTGCAATAATTGAGGTCGGACCTTTTAACAGCAATGTAACGTGGTGCTGGGAAGCAAAATCTGTAACAAATGGAATTGGGTTTTGGGAAATTGACTCCAAGCTTTTCCCAGTCAGGCGAGAAAATTCCTTTATATGAGGAGTTAATATAATTTTACATTTAGCATCAAGCAACAAGGTTGTTCCAATAGTTGCTAACGCATTTAATCCATCCGCATCAATTATTAGGGTTCCTCTATAATTCATTATTAAATGACTGACAATTTTACAGGTTTCGTCAGTAGTTCCTAGCCCAATGCCTACTGCAATTGCTGTGGCATTTGAAATTAAGTTATCTAGAAGAGCATAATCACAGAGCATAAAGCCGTTCTCATCGCTTGGAATAGGGCAAAGAACGCTTTCGAGAAGATATGGTAAAACAGCATCCTTTATTGCAGAGGGGACAGCTAATTGTGCTATACCAACTCCTGTGCGCAAGGCAGAAAGACTCAGGTTTGCAAGTTTTGCAGCTCCAGAATAATTGACTGAGCCACCTATTATAACAGAGCGTCCATAATTATGCTTACTAGAATAGTTTTTTCGCCATGGGAAAAGAGGTTTAAAGTCACGCGCTTCAGCAAGGTATAAGGTTTTGTTATTATTAACTAGTCCAATATCTATGCAGGTTAAGGAATCAATATAATCCTTAGCGCGATTTAAAAAATGTCCTGTTTTAAAATTGCCTATAGCAATTGTCAAGTCAGACTTAATAACGATCTGACCTAGACCAGTATCAGCGTTTAAACCACTATTAATGTCGATGGAAATTACTTTGCAAGCTGGTCGTCTTGCATGGTTGATTTTTCCAATTACATATTTGAATGAATTCTTAGGTTGTCCTTTAAATCCAGTACCGAATAGAGCATCAACAATAATGCTAAAATCAAAAAAATCAATTTCATCGCTATATTTAAGAATTTTAACACCATCTGAAACGCAAAGCTCGCGATAGTGTAAGGATTGAGGAGATGTTGGCACACACATCTCAATAACTATTGGATTATTTTTGTTTTGCTTAAGAATGTGCGCAAGTGCAAATCCATCGCCACCATTATTACCACTGCCACAAACAATGCAAGTGTCAGGAGCCCATTTCCCAACAACCTCATAGATTCCACTAGCGGCTCGGTTCATAAGTTCAATGCTAGAAATTCCAGCATCAATAGCGATAGATTCGCTTAAGCATGAGTTTTCAACTGAGACAACATTAATCATAATATGTCCTTCAAATATTTTAGTCAGTTAATCAGGCAACTCAACCTGTGAAAATTGATCTAGTCCTAGTGAAAATGCTACACGGAAAGCATCCTCTGTTGCGTTAGCAATTCGACCAGTTCTAGCGGCATCACCGATTAAAAACACATTTGCATTTCTCGAACGAAGTTGCTGAAAGAGACTTGATTCAGGACGCACTCCGATAGCTAAAACTGCATTGTCAGCATCAATGTGTGTCTGCACTAAGCTGTGTGATTTTGTATTTTGTATAATGATGCCACTGTCATCAATTTCTATGAGACGCTCATTTGTCTTAAATTCAACATTAAGGTTTCTTAATTTTGGCAAAATGTCATCTCTATGTTGCATCCAAGCACCAGGTGCTATAGTATCAGACATTTCTATAACAGTCACATTGTTTCCCATTTGCGCAAGCATTAACGAAGCCTCTAAGCCAGTCATTCCAGAACCAATTACTGAAACGTTTTTGTTTGATAAAACAGTCTTGCCTTCAAATATATCGTTTGCTGTACAGACAGATGGTTTCGTTATGCCCTCGATTGCAGGAATGATTGGTTCTCCGCCAGTTGCAATAATTACAGCATATGGTCGATGTTGATCAACATCATCAACTGTGGCTGTAGTGTTCAATAGTATCTTAGCACCCTTTTTTTCTGAAGCATATTTTAGATCTTCTATGCACCAGCCAATCTTAGATTTTTCCTGAAAGTGTGCAGCAATTGCGACCTGCCCACCTACATGGTTTCTTTTTTCGTACACAATGACATTAAAACCACGTCGAGTTAAAATTTCGGCTGCCATTAGACCACCTGGTCCCGCACCGATTACTAAAACCTTACGACCACCACCATTAACGATTAATTTATGCTTTTCGCGACCAAGAAAGGGATTCACAGCGCAACGCCCAGATTTTCCGAGATAGGCGTTATTTTGCATGCTCTCAAAACAGTATAAACAACAGATACAGCGCTTTACATCATGCTCTCGTAAACTTTGAATTTTCTTTGCCCATGCAGGATCGGCTATATGTGGCCGACCTAGAGAGATGATATCTTGAACTCCTTCTCGAAGTTGCGCCTCAGCTTGTGTAGCACTACGAACGAGATTTGCAGCAATGACTGGTATCGAAACTCGTTCCTTGACTGCTTTTGCCATGTATGCACGCCAGCCTAGCTCAAAGGAAGCTGGCTCTAGCCAATAATTAAAGGTATCATAAGATGCGCAAGAAACATCCAATGCATCTATGCCTTGAGATTCAAGTCTGACTGCCATTTCTATACCTTCATCGAGACCATATCCTTTGCCATGCTCACCAATTTTATCATAACACTCGTCTACAGTAAGTCTTACAATTATTGGAAAATCCCGACATCGAATACGAATACCGCTTATAATGTCAGTAAGGAATCGCATTCTGTTTTCCAGTGAACCGCCATATTCATCGGTTCGCTTATTGGTATATGGACTTAAGAATTGCTGAATGAGGTATCCGTGTGCCGCATGTAGAACAATACCATCGCAACCAGCCTTTTGTACGCGCTCAGCCGAATCAATGAATTGGGTTATTAAACGTTTAATCTCAGCGTATTTCAATTCGCGGACTTTAGCTTCAGAAAAATAACTAGGGTCTATATTAGATGGCCCAACAGTAGAAAATGTCCACTTTTTTTGAACTAGTTTTTTCCCTACTACTGGAGCAAGCTTAAAAAACAATTTGGAAAAATTATCTATTGATTTGCTTAATTTAATACATAAAGGGAGGATGTTGACCATGAGTCCTATGTTTTGACGTCCAGGATGATGTAATTGTACAAACAATTTTGCATCATAGTTATGAATCCTTTTTGCAAATTCCCGCAGTGAATTAATATTATAGTCGTGACTAACAGAAAGCTGAGAAAATGAGGATGCGCCCGTTCTGTCGTTTACACGCGTTATTTCAGTCATGATTAATCCAGTGCCACCTTTTGCACGCTCTACATAATAATCAACGAGCTTTTCTGAGGAGGTCCCATCAAAAACCCCCATACCGAGATGCATTGGCGCCATTGCAATACGGTTTTTTATCTCGCAACCGCCAATATATATTGGTGAAAAAAGTGATTTAGTTTCCATTTAAATAACCCATATCCTTTAATGTTTCTTGGCGTATTCGTTTTTAAACTATAATATAAATCCATGTCAATGTCAAGCACTTGTAATTTGATTAAAAATGTCGCAATTGAAGTGAGTTACTGTTCACACCACAACTGAATTAATTGTTAATGTTGATAAATGCAAGGCGCATTTCTTAAATAGCCATTTAAAAGAGCTTTTTTACATATGAAACGCTTATTGCTGTGTCTTT
>JAITQU010000122.1 GCA_031288735.1 Christensenellaceae bacterium | reverse complement strand
ACACCGACTCGCATTTTAAGCATCGTCTACAAGCGTTGAATTTTTTAACCTGATAGGCGAGCATTCTATGATATTTAGCATGGTCTTTAACATTCATGGTCTTGATTTTGACAGGGAAGTCAAACCCGCTTTGCTTAAAAGGTTGAACTGATAATATTGGTTTATTAGTTACAGTGTCAAGTACAAGAATTTCCCCTATAAGTTTTCGTCCTAACTCCTTTTTAACATGTCCAAAAGGAGTGAGTAAATTATAAAAGTCATCTCCTAGGGGTTTATTTAAGTTATAAATTCTAGCATTTTCTTCAGATGTGCAATTGGTTTGCTTAACTATTACATCATTAGATGCTTTAATTCCATTCCCGCCTTGTCTTGCCTTCCACCAACCACCATCCACGTATTCTTCTGCATCAGTTTTTCCTATTGACTTTGCAAACGATATTAGGAAATTGTGCCAATCCTGCCACTGTCTAGACAGGTAGATTTTAGCAAGAAACTGCGAACGTTCAGAATTATTTGGACAACACCAGCACCCAACTCTGTCAAAACCTAGCTTATATGCATCATTGAAGTCAATGTTTTCACCTAATAAATAAAGCCAAATTTCTAAATCAGTCCAAAAGAAAATCGGTGAGGCAACCGCCTGCTTGTGAATTTTAACTGCCTTCGAAGTATCCTCTAGACGATTATACTTACTTCGCGCCGCACTTTCGTTTTTTCGAATCCCGTAAAATGTTAATACCCGTTCATCTCGGAATGCAGAATTCAGTGCCCTCGTAATTGGCCCAGTTTTGAACATTGTGCAACACCATCGCATCATCCGAGCTGGTGGTCCAATATCTCTACAAACACTGAAAAAATCTTGGTCTTTATTTTTTGCAATTTTAAACACTGCCTTTGGATTTGCTTTTCGATACCTGTCTTTGTACTCATAAGTCGATGGAATCTCAAGCGTAGTGTCCCCAAATATATGCCTTATGCAAGGGTCTCGAAGTGCCTTAATAACTATATCTGAAGTAACAGTTGAATCTTTACCACCGGAGAATGAAATTATTAACTGATCATTTTTATATTGTGATGACACGTTACACACAAATTGCTTTGCTTCTTCAGTTATACTCTTTAGTCTCTCGGTGTTTGCCTCAATGAACGTTTTCACTCGCATAAAAAATTCCCTACTATCATTTTGCTCCTTTAGTTTTTCAAGCTGTAAAATGATGCTTTGAGTGTCAATGTTTCTATATTTAGAAAAAGAAACTGTATAAACGCTAGCATCAACGTAGTAGTGACTATTGTTAGCCCAAACGGATTTGTGCATCCATTCAAATGGTTTTCCAATTAATAGCTCAATAAGTAAGCGCTCCTCAGGAAATACTGGACGTAAGTCTTTAGCTAAGAAATTAATTTTAGCTCTGCAAATGGGACATATGTGTTTACTAGCGGTCAATTCAAGTATAATTGGGACTTTGCAATTATTACACCAGTAGATCTCGGTCGGAACAACCTGCTCTAAAATATTCCCGCAATCTGGACATTTTTCGCTGTCTAAGAATGACTTATTGCAACACTTACACCACTTCTCAATTTGCACTACTACATTCCACCTTTTTTAATCCCACTTTTAAAAATTTGACTATGTTTTGTATTATAAAACCTCATAAATATGATAACGAGAAATCTGCAAGCACCATGATGAATAAATTTATTTAATCTTATAGCATCGTAACTAAAATTAAATATATTAAAATCCACACATTTGTTTATCGTTACTGTTAATTAGTCTTGTTTCATTCTAAGTTTAAATTATTCTCAAAAAAGCTACCATTTCGAAATATTTTTCTAACCTGGTAGTGTGCTTTAAAAAGACAAGCACACAACTAACAATGAATAGAAATTATACTTCATTAAAATTAAGTTAATCACTCAAAATTTAAATCCAGGCTCTGAAAAAACAGGTGATGCTAACTTGGTTAAAACTTGAACTCTACTTAAAGCTCCAAAACCCTTGTTGATATCATCTAAAGCAGCTGTCAAATTAACTTTTTTACTGTGAATTAAGAATTAAATTTTTGCAAGACACTTAACTTGCCATAAAGTCAATATTGCCTTAATATAAGTAAGACTCCAAATCTATCCTTTAATGTATTAAATTTTTGAAATAAAGTTTATATTGAATATATGCTAGACTTTTGATAGATTTAATGTAAATTTTCAATCAAAAATTGTATTAAGACCAAATCAAATTCACTAATTTATTTATTAATTTAAATTATATACTAAATAATCTATTAATTCAAGAATTTTTTACTATTTGTAAAAATCTATACCGTTTTTTTTTTTTTTGTCTTTATGTATATTGTTTTAGATTGATTTATAATATTGTCTAAAAATTTAATTATTTAAGTAATTCTTACGTTAAGTTAGCAGTTAGCAGGAGTGTATATTAATCTGTATAAATAGGGACGAGAAGGTATAATAAAACACAAAACACAGGTTTGTGTTTTAGATTTAATAGCTTTTTAATAAACTTAATGAGCATAGTCTTAGATGATGGTCTTGAAATAACATAATAATTTAGGTATTAGACCGATTGCTAGAAAAATTAGTTAAAGTTCTACAGAGGCAAGATGCAAAATAGTATTATAAATCGGAATGTAAAGACAAGTGCAACTTTAAGGAATATAATAATTTAATGTGTTATTTTGAATTAGTTAAAAGAAAAATGATTACTGAATAAACTATTAAAAGCTGTTTAAAATCACTGGTATGCGCTTCTAGAAAATAAAATTAAAAGCTAAAGATCGATACGAGTTACTATTCACACCCTCTATGGGAAAACATGGTCACTGTCCATCCTTTGCATGATATTTGAAAAAAATCAGCACTTTATCGGGAAAAGCACAGCTATAAGCGTTTCATAGAAAAAGCTCTTTTAAATGGCAAGTAAAAAATGCGCCTTGCATTTATCAACATTAACAATTAATTCTGTTGTGGTGTTAGCCGTAACGATTTCTCGGTTACTGTTAACACGCTATATGCTATTATAGATAATGTCAACTTTTCGGATAAGGTCACAACTTGATCATGTCAAATGCAGAAAATACTCTTTAAAATAGAAATTTTTGAAATTTGTTTTAGATTTAGCGTCATTAACAATTAATTTGTTGTCATATAGGATGTGAACAGTAACCGATACGTAATTTGAAACTGTAGAATGTAAAATGAATTGTCGCAGAAAATTGAAAATTTTCAGACCGTCAAAGAACATTATTTTTGCTCGTCGTAATTTGAAACATTGACAACCTAATTTGAAATTTGATTAAATAGCAATGTGTGGTATTATAAACAAAAAATAAAAAATAAATCAACATGATGGATTTTTAAAATTCGATGGAAGATTTCGAGATTGTAACGTGTCCGAAAACTAAAAAGATGGACGCTTGGCAAGTTAGCTAGGGAAAGGATATAGAGGCATTGAAAACTCTTTCAGTGCTCGAGCCAAACATGACACTGTCAACATTTACTAAATTTTTAATCGTAATGAATTGTTCTGTTTTAATAAAAAGCTTATACTAATCTTCTTTTAGTATCGCACTAAAAATAGGTCAGTTGTAGTTCCAATTATTTATTGAAATATAAAATTGCGTTTTGTGTTTGTTTGTGATATGATAAGGTAGTTGAAAATAATAAATTTTAAAAAAGTTTTATAGAAATTATAGTAGAAAGTAAATGGATTAAATATGTAGATAGATTAAATGCATCCATCTGTTTTGTGTTTTTCTAAAATTTTACTATATATAATTGTTTACATCAAAAAACTAATTTTAAATTAATTCTTTTTTTGTTATTTTTTTATAGTAGTGTGTCAAAAAATACAGTCAAAAAACCAACAAAAATTGTTAAGCTGTAAAAAAATCTGTGGAATTTCCTTTAGTTTCTACATAACTTTATAAACACGTAAGTAAGTATTTACTTTCATTAACTTAACAAAATATTCGAAACTTAGATTTGGCACTTGCGCCATATATATAATTAAAGTTTATTATCATTTAAATATTATTATTAATTAATAGATTTTAAACTCGGAGGGGTATCGAAGTGGTCATAACGAGCCTGACTCGAAATCAGGTCTACTGAAAGGTAGCGTGGGTTCGAATCCCACCTCCTCCGCCAAGTGCGTTGAATCCGAACTCGGACTCAACGCTTTTTTTATATTAGAATTATCATCAAATATTGTGTAGTAAATATCAGTCTTCCTTGCATCAAACAGATAACAGCTCTGACAAACATATCTATCTATATATTGCCTTTCCTAGTTGCGTGGAATAGAATAATCTAAATCTTTGAAAGTTAAATAAAATAAAATCACAATTTTTGTAATATAGGAATTCACCATAAATTAGCCTTAATTTAAAAAATTTTACCATTTTTCTTTTCTACTTGTCTTTTTCACCATTTTCGACTCAAATTTGAT
>JAITQU010000206.1 GCA_031288735.1 Christensenellaceae bacterium | reverse complement strand
TATGCAAATTTGGGTAACTTAAATCAGCAGTAATGATATCTGTTTTCGACATAAATGAAATTTAGTGAAAAAAGCACACAGGAATTCATTAGCGAAACACTGGGAGGTTTTTAGAGGTTGCCGTTATTTGTAGCAAAATTTGCAAATGAAAAGATTTGTCAAAATTGCGTAATAATCTGTCACTTTGTGAGTTTCTGGAGTTTTTTTATATAACTCAAAACGAGTATCTCATAGTCAAGTCTAAAGCCAAAACGCTCATGGATATCGTTGGTTATTTCGGTCGGAATAAATCCTGGTATGTAGCACTCACCTTTTTCTTTTATGAAATTCAGTTCTCTAAGAGTATCAATGATCTCACGAGAGGTATATTTTGAATCTAGTTTTTTTTCAAGTAATCTAGAAATTAATAAAGCTATAAAGCATGTAGTGAAGTGAGCTTCTATGCTTTCATTTTTACTAAGATGTACAGAGCGCATCTTGAAGTCGGTTTTCATTATTCTAAATGATTCTTCTATTTCCCAACGTCCCCTGTTAATTTTGGCGATCTCGCTAACACTGTCTACCAAGTTTGTACATATGGCATAATAGCCATCATACATAGACTCTTCTTTAATTAATTCTTCGTTTATTGAGAATATTGTATTTTCGGTGACTTCTCCAGTTGTAGTTAGATTCATAGTACTTATAAGTCTTTTGTAATCATTTTGACTGCTTTCAAATGTTTTGGGGTTGTTTTCAATCAACTTTAAAGCACGATTTATTTGCCCTTCTCGTATTTTTCTTTGGTAGTTTTTGGTATTTACAGAGAACATAACAATTAACCGTTGCTCTAGACCATTTTCGTTTATCCAACGCTCTTTATAAAAAATAGTTTCCTTATGCGCACATTCATTTATAGCACTTAGGTTATATATATCATGGTTGTTAAAAATATTCCAACCGTTTTCATCCAAAGCCCATTGTCTGAAAACACCTTTTAACTGTTTGATAGATTGTTTAGTTATAAATGCTTTGTCATCAAAATTATTGAACACACTGTTTGTGGTTGATGCAAGTGCTACATCCGTGCAAACTACGAGTTTCGATAACCCAAAATCTTTGATTAGCTTTTTTTCAAGTGAGTTTAACGTTGCACACTCGTTTGTGTTTTCTGGATTAATACAAAATGCCAAAGGTATGCCAGCACCATCAGTAAATAGACCTAATTGCGCAACTGGATTAGGGCTATGCTCTTTGGATATCTTATATTGATTTAACTCGATCTCTTCGTCTATTTCAAAGAAAAAATTAGTAGAATCGTAGAATAAAATTCGCGAATTGTGTGCGTGGCATTTTTGGCTGTTTTTGTACAGCGCTGACTGTATATAATCCGCTTCCTTAGCTATCACATCTAGCGATTGATATACGTCATGAAATTGAAATTTTGGGGGTTCGATGAATTTTTGGGATTCTTCGTATGCAGAGAGTTTTGATTCTGGGTATATGATTCTTGCGTATATTAACCGTGACAAAATGGAATTCAAGTCATAGTCTAACGAATATTTATTTGAAATTTCATTACAAATAACATCAAGACCTAAATCATAATATAGTCTTTGTAAAAAAAAGTAACCGCCATTAAAAAGTCTTCTATCAGCACAACTAATAACTTTTGTGGGAGATAATTCGATAACAACTTTTTGATTTTTCTGTTTTTCTTTTAGTGTTAACTCTGCAACATACTGTTTTGCCCACACCAAAGGATCTTGTCCACCTGACCTTGCTGCGATTTTTTCTAGTGTCCCAAGTTTTTCAACTACCTTGGTTCTACTCACGCCATTTTCGAATACAGATTTTATCACATAAATCGAAGTAGTATATTTAGATTTATTTACGGCTAGTCGCATAGTGCAGTCCCTCCATACTTAATACGCATTATTAAAAAAATCATACATAAAATATACATATTTTAACAAGTGATTTCTCTCATATGTCAAAAAAAATTTTAATAGTTTTTTATATGTCTTTTACGATTTATAAAAACTTTTGGGTTCATTTTGCCGACAAAAATAATTCCACTGGCAAACTTTCGATAAACAAGGTAAGAGAGCATTTTATCTAAAAAGGAAAAGAACAAAAGTTTACTCTCTAATGATCGTGTTTGCCCAATGAATACTAAAAAATTAAGCTATTCCATCTATAGTTTTTATTCCATCCGCCTGTGCCAACTGGCCTATTAACAACACAGCTTCTCTCATTAACTCATCTTTTTTTGTTAGTTTTTTTCATTTTGGTGTCTTCCTAATTTGTGTTTTTATTATACCTCTTCCTCACCGATTTACACAAATTAATATACACTCCCCATTAGATTAACACAATAATCTAAATTTACATTTTGACTGTCGAACCATATATTAAATCAAAACTGCTCAAGTAGGATCGAATATATTTTTTCATATAAAATTATATCACAAGAAAACAATTAATTGCAAAACACAAATAGATAAAATATGATTGTGTAGAATGTAAAATGAATTGTCGCAGAAACTAAAAACTTTTCAGACCGTCTGAAGACATAAAATATCATTGAATAACGAGCACTTTAGGCAAAGCAATGCATTATAAACTATGATTAAAACGATAGATTGAGGTCTTTTTGAATGATTTTTCCATCATGATATGGTTAACTTTGCAGGAAATAAAGTGCTTGCAATTACAGGTGTTATGTGATATATATAATAAAGTATTAATGAACAAAATCAATTCACAATAGCGATGCTTTGAGTAGACAAATAACTTTTAAGTTTTTGAATTATTTAGAAAGTGCATCCTGAAAGACAATAAAAATCGGTGGTAATTGTTATGGCAGATAAAAAAGGTGTTCCAAAAATATGGGGTGGTGTAAATTTGGATCATCGTGCTGACAAATTTAACGCTTCTATTAATACTGATAAAAAGCTTTGGAGAGAGGACATAAAGGGCTCCATTGCACATGCAACGATGCTAAAAAGTACAGGTATTATATCTGATTGCGATGCCGATACTATTGTTTTAACGTTGTCCACTATTTACAAAGAGATAGATAGTGGAAAACTTTCTATAGATACAACAGCAGAGGATATTCATTCTTTTGTAGAAGCCACATTGATTGCTAGAATAGGTGACATAGGAAAGAAATTACATGTTGCACGTAGTCGAAATGATCAGACAGTTACAGACTTGCGACTCTATGTTGCAGGTGAAATTATAAAAATAAAGGATGCCTTGACAATTTTAATGAAGGTATTGGTAAATAAAGCAATTGAAAATTTAGATGCAATCATGCCGGGATACACTCATTTGCAACGAGCTCAGCCTGTGCTGTTTGCACAGTATTTACTAGCATATTTCGAAATGTTTTACCGTGACAGAGATAGGTTAAATGACACTTTTAAGAGGGTTAACATTTCGCCATTAGGTGCTTGCGCGTTAGCTGGTACCAGTTTTCCAATTAATCGCACATACACTGCCGAATTGTTAAAATTTGATACCGTTAGCCGAAATAGCGTTGATAGCGTTTCAGACCGCGACTTTGTAATAGAAACAATAGCTGATCTTGCTATCGTAATGATGCATATTTCCCGCCTTTCAGAAGAAATAATATTATGGAATTCGCATGAATTTAAGTTTATTGATCTAGATGAAAAGTTTTCTACTGGCTCTAGTATAATGCCGCAGAAGAGAAACCCAGACATAGCAGAGTTGTCTCGCGGAAAAACTGGTCGTGTTTATGGCGATCTATTTGCAATTTTGACAGTGATGAAAGGATTACCACTATCCTACAACAAAGACATGCAAGAGGATAAGGATATTATATTTGATGCAATTGACACAACAAAGGCATGCTTAGAGGTTCTTTCTCCAATGTTGGAGGGGCTACGAATAATAAAAGAAAACATGCTAAATGCAACAGAAAAGGGATTCATAAACGCAACTGACTGCGCTGATTACCTGACATCATGTAAGGGTGTACCATTTCGCGAGGCGTACGATATAACAAAAAAAATTGTAGAATATTGTAGCGCAAACGGATTTGTACTAGAGTCTCTACCATTAGAAATTTACCGTACATTTTCGACACTAATTGACAACGATATTTATGAAGCTGTAAACATGCTTAACTGCCTAAATCATCGCAATTCACAGGGAGGCACGTCAAAACAAAGTGTCAAACATCAGATTGATGTCGCAATTGAACTCTTAAAGACGTAAGCTCACCGCTATCTTTGTTTTTTACGAGTGCGTTTAGTTTAGACCAAATAAAAAATGACAAAAACTTGCAAAAAGAGATAAGCAAATTAAAAGCAGAGGTTTGTTTATCTCAAACTACAATAAAAGAGTTAGACATAGCGAGCGATGCCTGTTTAGTTGCTTCATTGGAGTATTTGAAGAGAAAACTTGTAAAAAACTATAGACTGATCGACAACACAATGCAAAAATAACTCATAAAACACATTCAGTTAGTCGGCCCACTTAAGTCCATGCTCATTCATTGTGAGACATTAACACATAATAGAAGAAAGAACAACATTCATAATCATTGTCTTCAATCAGCTTAAACGCTCTCATTTACACAGCTTAAATTTGTGGAAGGTTAGAGTCATATGCACATCAAAACACATATCCGACCACTATTGTTGCAGTTAATCATAGATAAGTTTAAAAAGTATAACCTCATATTTTCATTAAGGAGCTGAAAAGAAATGAATAATAGAGAAAAGAGCAATAGAAGAAAAAATCAGAGTCGTGAAACACACTCAAGCAAATGGTGGCATATTGCACTTATTGTAACGTTAATACTAGTAACGATATTAAATGCATTTGTGTTTAAGGATGCTATATCCGCAATGCTTTTAAATTCAAATGTCAATGCGCCACAAATTGATAGTGATGGTGAAGGTAATAGTAATGAAGATAATCAATTAATTTCAGAGACAATAACACTAAACAAGAATGCTATTGGCGTTGAGGTACATTTCATTGATGTTGGGCAAGGCGATGCTATTTTACTACGGGTAGGCACAAATTATATTTTAATAGATGCTGGAAGCGGAACAAGTAGCGGATCAGCAACGATGGCTTCCCGCTTAACTACATATTTAAGTGGATTATTGCCAGACTTAGAAGTGCCAAATCCAAGTGGAGATATCGAAAAATTAGATTATATGATACTTACACACGCTGACTCGGATCACATAAATCTTGCTGATGATGTGTTTAAAAATTATTTTGTTGAAAACGTTTATTTTAATGATGTTGAGAGCACAACGCAGGTACAGAATACATTAGAGACGGCTATTGCTAATGAATTAGGGTCAAATGTGACAGCTTTTGATCCTAATGGCAGGAAATATTCTTTAATAAACGACAACACCTACAAACTGATTCTTTATGCACCTGGACTAAATACCTTTGATGATGATAATTCAATGTCGCCAATTATTGTACTTGAATATGCAGGCAGGAAAGTGATTTTTACTGGCGATGCGACTACGGAAACGGAGGATTGGTTCATAGAGCAAATAGGAAAAGAAAATCTGTCAAATTTTGATTGTGATGTGCTCAAAATTGGACACCATGGATCGAGCACGTCAACGTCACAGAAATTTTTGGAGTTTACAACCCCAGAGTTTGGAATTATATCTGTCGCTGAAAGCAACTCCTATAATCATCCGACACCATTTGTTATGAACCGTTTGTTTAACAGTAGTGTAATAACATATCGAACCAACAGGCATGGCAACATAGCACTTTATATAGACTCCGATGGCAACTTCGCATTCGATGTGGATAATTATGTCCTGGCAGAAAATAACCGACTGGGGAAAAATCCGTTAATGCTTAAAAAAGCTTAGTTTGATATCGAAACTAGACTTGCATCAATAAAGGATTAGTTTTGGGGAGGCTCGAATTTCCAAATATTAAGGTTGCTTAACCTTATGTGTGAAAAGTTTCCCGCCTCTATAGGCGGTGAGATGAAGGCACACCTTGTTCGGCCGACCTGTATTGACACTTCGGAGAATTTGTGAAAGAATCAGTGCATATAAGGGAGGTTTGATTTTCGAGAGGTCTTGGATAGTAAAATCTTTCGGTATTCAAGATGTGGTATCACCTTGTGCTTGTTGTAAAGTATCGACGCAGGGTCATTCGATGCATCGTCAGCAGCTCAAAAAATCTTTGAGTATATATTTCCAAGCTACAAAATCACCCTTAGCAGTGGAATCAACAGACCATGTACATATACTTTTCAGTGCTGAGACAAAAACGAAGATCAGCAAATTTATCAACGCATACAAGAGCGCAAGTAGCCGCATTGTAAAAAAGAGTTCCTGCAAATACACAAAAGTCTTTGGAAAGAATATTTTTTAAGCCCGAGCTTTTGTTTGTTGACCGCTGGCGGTGCTCCTATAGAAGTAATTAAACGATACTTAAAAAGCCAAGGAAAATGCATATGAATAAAGCGTTTCGCTCAAGACTTAGCCAACAAACGCACTGTGTGCTGTTTACAAAAACTTTTGGTTGTTGCCGATTTGTCTACAACCGTATGCTTGCGGATAAAACCCTGCATTATGACTCCACTAAGGAGTCGCTATACAAGCCTCAGCAATACAAAACCGAGTTTGAGTGGCTGAGGGAAGTGGATTCACTCGCACTGTGAAACGAGGGGGTACATCTCGAAGCGGCTTTCCAAAATTTCTTCCAGGTAAATCAATAGGCTTTCCACGGATCAAAAGTAAGCACCAAATTTAAAACGATCATGTTGTGCCCCTATCCGCTAAAGCATAGACATTTTCCAAAATATCATGCTGCGGACGGACAATAACTATGTTTTTCCATATGAGGTGTGAACAGTAACTATGCGAGGGCAGCAGACGATCTTTATTTTTGGAAGTGATTGAGTTTTATGGCGAAATATGTTAATATACAGGCAGTAATATTTCAAATACTATAAATAGAATGTTATGTTGTCACAATAATATAACAGAAACACCAAAAACAGAAAAATTCAAGTAAAGCAACAATTTGCATTTAAAGACCATAGATGAGTGTTCACAGCATCAGTCTGTTTATTAATATAGTAACAAGGGAGCCTAGTTATGGCAAATCGAAAGACACCTATTTCAAAATATACGATTGTGTTCAGCAAGGTAACGGTAGCGTGTTGCATACTCACATTTACGTTGCTGTCACTATTACTGTTTTCTGCATGCAAAAAAGACAATTTACAGGTGGATACTGGAAAATTAGAGATTATTGATTACAATATTCCATCGGATTTACCAGACTATGCTCTTAAACTTGAATGGTACGGTAGCGATGGAAGCATCGTTAATTTTAATTATAAATGGCCAACGGTCATTCTTTTTAATGGGGAAAACACATACAATGAAACGGATGAAGGAGCTACGATCCAAAAAGATAGTTACACTTTACCTGGTGAAATTTTTAATTATGAACCACTCGAAGGGACAACTGCAACCTCAGCAGTGCTTTCCTCATATTCAAAAGACATGAATCTTAACCTTTCAGCATATTGGCGCAAACTAGAATTCAATGTTGGCATATTTCACTACGAGAATTTTGCTATAGATACTGAAGCTAATTTGTCACAAAAGGCTTATGATAAAAATGCGATGTCATATATTAACACAAATAACGAAAGAATCACCGAGAATTCAATTGACTACACTATCGTTGATGCATTCGTAATGGAATGGCTTAAATTAATGCGAGATACACCCATAGTTGGAACGGTTACACGGCTGATGGAGGTGCGTTTCATAGGAAATTCTGCTGGAGCAAATGTTGCCACCGAGGCAGCAGTCGCTTTGCATAAACTAAGAGAACAAAAACTGATCACACCAATACAAGCACCAGCACGAGTTTCGATAATACATCCTTATCTTAACAATGCTCAAGTTGATTATTTACCAAGCCCAGATAGTTTACTAAGCTACAACAATAAGGAAATTGAATATTTGTCCAATTGTGCTGTTGCGCTTGAATTGATAGAAAACGATGCGGAATTTTTTATGCACTATGAAAATAATTATTCAGGGCTAGTTCCATTCGCTGGAGATATTGAGAGCGTGGGTGCTCCAGACTTTAGTATCGATAATATAGATCGTCTAATGCTAGGTGACACAGGGGATAGTGCAATATATAAAAACATACAAAAAAACTGCGCCTATTTATATTTGAGAGAAACCTATTCATCTAAATTTCCAGATGAATACAAGGAAAAAAATCGCGTTGCTCTCGACTGGTATCTTTACAGCATGAGGGGTACGGATAATTCGTCTGTTATCACCTCCTCATCGTATTCATATGCAAGAGGGACACAGAACACAGCAGCGGTTTTAGATGATATTAGAAAAACTGATTCGACAACGTATCCTAGATATGGTATATCTGCTTGGACACCAACTGTGTATACGTTAATAATGCGTGGGAGAGTTTTTAACTGCACCGATAGGGTATATTCCACAGATACTTGGTTGCCACGTAAATATACACTTACAAATTTTCAAGCAGAAGCATTTCAGATGTCTGATTGTAGCGGTGTAACAATAGCAGGATATGTATTTTGGCGAAGAGATGGTATGAGTTATATTAATTTAGGAGCTGACTCGCGCATACCAAATGTTACTGTAAAAATGACTGTGGAGTTTGTGGGCGGTGGGTCAGCAAGCACAAAAAATGAATTCACTACTACTACTGATGAAAAAGGGTATTATCAATTTGTTATTTCAGACAAAGTCTACTTTGGCAATTCCGTAAAAATAGAAATTGTACGACCACGGGGATATGAGTTTGCAACTGCCGTATCAGATGTCATTAAGTATGATGAAATGTCTGTTTCGACTATAGGAGAATCTGGGAAAAGCGTGTCTCTATCTTCCGATGCGGGCGATTGGCGATTCCAATATATAATATTAAATTGTGGGCTAGACAGAAAAATAGACTAGTTAAATTCAATAATTTACTTGTTAACATTTTGTTTGTCTAATTGTGGTGAAGAGGGTATAGCTATGAAATATAACAAACTGCATTTTTTAACGATTATATTTTGTTTCATAATGATGTTTACGCTTGCCTCCTGCAAGAAGACAGAATTTCGAACCAAACTACCAACAGATGCAGAATGGCAGATTGTTGGGCTTAATTCAAGCAGTTTCAATTTCCCTAAAGGACTTATTATAAAGAACGTTCGTATAGTTAAAGAAACTACTGAAGAAAGTGGTGTAAAGGGTATATACATAGAATGCGCAAATACAGACGTTAGTGATTTTATTGAGCTTGCGAACAATCTTAATATAATAGCAGAAAAAGATTTATTTTGCCCAATCAGTTTTGAATCAGAGGTTTTAAGACGCAACTACGCTAGCGCATATTCAATTAATAATGAACGATATATAGTGAGCGCAGTCCGATATGGTGCACCTGTTGAAGTCGATGGCGTAACTATGATTGAAAAACGCACATTGCATTTCTCAATTACTCAAGAAACAGGAGAAATTCCTTCCGAAACAGTCAATCCCGTCAGCTTATTAACACGAAATGCCATGCCTATTGATTTTGAACTAAAATCAGCAGGCTTGACATATAAAGATATTCCATTCCCACAAGATTTAAGTCCAGCGGGTGTGGACATAAATTCTCAGATATTAACTAATAACAACAAAGTCTTTATCATATATAGTGACACAAGCGAAGCTATTTTTGACACCTTTGCAGAGGGACTTTATGTTTCTTTTGCAAACCGCAAAAACGGTTTTTTGACTGAAGATATATCGCTATTGAAAACTAATGCTGATACAGAGAACGTCTTTGTTGCTGATTATTCTAAAGATGGACACAATGGCTTTTCGGTGCGTCTTATATACATAAAGGAAGACACACTAAAAGGTGGTGTGTTACTTATTCCAAAAAGCACACTGATTTTTTCAATCGTAGCGATAGATAATTATAATCTTACTGAATTGTTTTATAGGGAATCAATATATATTAAAAATAAAGGTAATGCAATCCCTAGGAATGATGAACTCAATCAATTTGGAATTACAAGTACTGATTTTATTACAACCAGTTCAACTATGCCTATTGAGTGGCTGGAGTTTGTCAACGCCCCACTTAAGCTCGATATCGCATTTTCTAATGTAAGCGAGAACGCATTTACTATCATGATATCAAAATTTTCTGCAATGAGAACTATTTCACTAACCGATGAAAACGGTGTGTATAAAACCATTACTGAGCTCAAAACAGTGAGTGATGAAAAAAACAACTTCACGGGATACTATCAATATAATGGGAGTGTGTTCAAACTAAATATTGTATTGTTCAAGCAACCAGCCATAGATGATGAATTTCTATATCCAGCTGGCACATTATTATTTGAGCTTGAGAGAAACAACTAAGTATTTACTTGAAAATCTGAATTTTCGGCAATTTGTACTAAAAACTAAAATCTTGTTCAATATTAGAATTTTTGGCAAAATTACGCAAAAATTTGCATGATTTTGTTTAACATCTTAATTTATTATTAGTACAATGTACTAAAAATTATGAGGCGATTTGTATGTCAAGACCGACTGATCCAAATGCACAATTTCGCGTGAAGTTACACAAAAACAATGGATATGCGTATGCAAGTACTCAACCAGAGTATATTGACGAAGCCACAGGAATGAAAAAACATAAACATGCTCATTGGGGGCGCAGTAGACAAGAATAAGAAATTTCTTCCAGGGACTAGATTTATGCTAACATCAATGGTTGAACGGGAAAAACTTATTTTCCCAAAAAATTGGGATATAAGTGAAATTCTAAAACTTGCTAAGACTGAACAGGTTATAATACCTGCAGAAAACGCACAATATCAAAACCGCTTATATGGTGATATCTGGTTATCATGGATTTTCATGTTAATAAATAGTGCTTAATTAGTGTCTATTTTGGGATGGTTGACCCCATATATAAAACTTAGCATGTAAATATACACCCTCTGAATAAACACCTTAATTAGGTGTGACTGCTTGCACAGAAATTCAATTTTTTATTGTCTAGCCAATAGCACGGCAAGTTTAGATCCTCAATGCATTCCCTTAAAAGTGGTAAATGTCGCTTCTGTTCATTCTAATAGTTATTTCTTTTTCAGCGATGATAACTTCACCACAATTGTCTATGAACGAATCAAATAATGTTTGCGATCTACAATGCGTAAACCCAGGTAGACCTTGT
>JAITQU010000196.1 GCA_031288735.1 Christensenellaceae bacterium | reverse complement strand
AGTAACACTCACTGGATAAATTATTGCTTTAAAAAATATTTATAAATTTTAATATTTTGTTTGATTTGCCAGAAGGTTGACAGTTGTGTGAGAGTCTGATTACGTAATTTAGCATGTATAGGAAAATTTACGAAATTTTGTTTACAAGAGGTGTTAAACCAGGTTAAAATCATGTAAACAAAATTTCTTTCAATTTTGACAAAATCTTTTCGCACTCGACACGGCTTAACTTCATTCTTTTTGCAACCTCAAGCAGATCTAAATCAGAGGGAATACCACTCCCGTTCACTGTCATCTCATGCTCTTTTTTTCGCGGTGTTTTTGTGGTGTCGTAAGCGGGCGAAAGTCGGTATCCTCGCTTGGCATCGTCATAGATGAACGCAAAGTTTTTCCCGTGGTCATCTCGGTTTCCAAAAAGCACATTGAAACACATTCTTGAAAACCCCTCATACAAATCACTTTGGTTTACGCTTATCCGTTGTATTAGCTGAAAAAGATGCTGATAATCCAAATTCGGGATACGATGTGTGGTCTCTAACAGTGATGACAGAGAAACCATATGAATTCTTTTCCCGTTTTTGATATCAAACCGCTTTGCCCCGAAATATCCGACACAATTTTTTGACGAGAACAACTTAAATTCATTTACGGCTATGCCACAATCTTTCGCCAACTGATTTGCTAAATATTCCTGCAATCCTATATCCTGTGGATCGGTGCTTGTAGGAAACTTTACAATCCAATGCTCCGCACCGTCTTTAATGTGCGCCTTTGGCCTTGCGCCACCACTTGAACCACCCAACGCATACAACGCATCAAAGTCAAAATCTTGGCTGTAACTATCGTCACAAAGAACAAGATTTGCATCGCGAGCTAATTCATCTAAATCGCAATTTTGCATAGACTGTATGAGTGCTTGCGTTGGCTCATAGGTCAGTGCCCCGAGTCCGTTATTAGATATAAGGGTTAATTTGACTAGAGGTGGAAGTTTACTGTAGTTGATACCCTTTTTGGAAAGCATCCTACTGACAAGCAACTCACCCCAGCCGTCTGGTAGAGAATCTGAAAATACTCCGTATAGCCCGCTGAACGTGTCTTTGTTATTAATAAACACTTTGCTGCTTAGCGGCAACGATAGTGGAGAGATAGAAAAGCCATTATCAATCCACTCTGACTCGTACTGAAACGCTATTTTGGAATTTTCAAACTCGACAAGATATCCGACGGTGCGGTCGTTGTATTTTACGATAAGTTTTTTTACTACAGTTTTCATGCCTTATAATCCCGCAGATTGGTGATAACGGGATTATGAAACAACGTATTAAAATCATCCAAACAGTTTAATGCCAAACCAATTTTAGCCAGAGATGAGAATGCAATCTCCCCCGTTTTTTCAAAGCGACGAATTGAGCCGAAACTCACACCTGAACGGACAGACAACTCTTGTTGTGAAAGAGAAGCTTCTTTCCTTCGCGTTTTCACTTTTTCTTTTAATTCCGCTAAAACCGATTGTACGGTTTGCACGTTGACAAATGCGCTAATATCAAAATCGTTTTTCATAATGCTAATATATTAGCATATTTAACTCTTTTTTGCAACTAATTGTTAATATATTATCAATTCATGTGATGAAGATGTGTTACTTCACACCCCATATAAAAAGCAAGGAGATGTTTTACACCCTCTCTTTGAATTATTTGCATTCCACGACTTATTCGGACCAGCGAAAAATGATTAAAAAAACAAAAAAATTTATCCCTTGTAACAAGTGCTTTAAAATGCCGTTATTTTATCATAAGACTGCATCATGCGAGACAGTTTTTTTTGTCTATTTTTTTATGTTTTTGGTATTTATCGTTGATGTCTAGCTTTTATATGGTGTTAACCACTACTATTTTAGCTATTTTACGAGGTTATTAAAACCAACACTCCCACTAAAGATTGTATTAATAGCGGGATACCATATTTTTGCATGCTTCGAGATAAAATATACGCCATTTCGAAGATATATAGAAATCTACGTGCGTTCGGGATTTTAATTTAGTAAATATCCCAAATAAGTTGAGTTAGTTCCTTTGTCAGTCATAAAAAATCATATTTTAGATCTTACTCATTTTTAATGTATATATCTCCCCTGTCTTTTCCATTGCAAATTTTAATATTATTTTTTAATCTCACGAATAATGTTTGCGTCTTTTATTTTTGTGTCTTCCGCAAGGAGTATCATCTTTGATATGACTTCAACTGTAATTGGGTTGCCGTCGACAAAATTAATAAATAGCTTATTTTGTGTTGAATCGTTTATTGCCATGATGTTGAGTGCCCCCGCAAGCTGCTTTGATGCTATTGCCGAACGAAGATTGATTGCGTATTCACCCATTGTGCCGATAATTTTGACAAAGTTTTTTTTCAACTGTAACATTATTAAGATTAAGCAATTCTGCAATGTTTTTGCAAATTTGACTGCGAACCTCCACCGTCGACAACGACTCCTCAAAATCGTAGCCCTGCGGATGTGAGGTGGAAACGATCAAGTCAACGTCACGCATGACCTCCGAAAACATCTTGTCATTTATTTTGGCAAGCGGTATGATATCAAAGGTCGTCCTATTTATGAAGTTGTAAAATGTAAAATGAATTGTCGCAGAAAAATTGAAAATTTTCAGACCATTAAAGAACATAAATTTTGCTCGTATATCTCATAAGAATTGCTTCCTTTTTGTAAAAAACGTGGCAT
>JAITQU010000141.1 GCA_031288735.1 Christensenellaceae bacterium | reverse complement strand
TGGCAAGAACAACACTTTAAGTGCTAAACGGCATTGTTTAACAAAAATAAACTTACGTGCTCGACGGCAACAATGATTTTTTCTTAGGGTGTTTGTCGCATATAATTATTCGGACTGTCTAGCGTAAATATCTGGCACTTACAATTCATCCGACGCGCTCTGAACCGCCAATCGATATATGAATTATACCTGAAATAAAAAATTGTTTCAATACTCATGATGTAATTTTAATTAGTGATTTCGATGGCAACGCCGTCAGTCTTGAAATTATGTGAGCTCCCCTTATCTAAATTGAAGAATGTAAAATGAAGAGAATACGTAATGCTCAGTAGAGTTTAATATGCAAATTAGAAAGTGATCGTTCAAAAAAAGCATAAAGAAGATATTTTAAATAAATTCAGAGCTACCAAAATCATAGAATAGATTAATATTGGGATTATTTAATAATGGTGGACTTTGTATTCGGTGTGAACAGTAATCTAAGAATTGATCATAAATGTGATGTGCGCCTCGAATTGATCAATACATTGAAAATTTGTATATGTTGTGTTAAAATATTTGTATGAGAATCGCCGTTAAAATAACAATTTCTTTACTCCTACTTTTATTATTCATGTCTTTATCTATCATATTTGGCATCCAATTTTCAAATTATTCAGTGGTTACATATGCAGCGAGTGCTCTTGTGATTGAAGAGGTAACACACTTAAATAGTGAGGGTGAGCGAAAAGCATATGCATACACTCCTTCTATACCTATTGCATTGTTAAGCTATGGGAGGAATATAATAATTACACTAACGAGAACTAACGTGGCTCAGACTTCTGTTAAATTTGTAATCTCAAAAAATGTAATGGGGGGCAACTACGAAGCAGTAGGCGTTTATATTAGAGAATTTGAAAACGCTAAAGCTTCGATTGAAATTTCCTTGTCTGGGCTTTTAAAAATATCATGTATTGCGATAAATGCAGTAGGAACAGAAACACCTTTAGCAAATCAAACCGACATTATTGTTAGATCAGACACAACACCTCCACCCGAGCCTACGGTGGATGTAAGTGTTTTCGAGCAATTTAACCAACAAGCAATTAATGTAGAATTTTGTATTAATCCAGACATTGATGGTATAGGGATTGCTTACAACGAGAAAAGTTTATATAGATATGAAGATGAATTTGGGAATGTTGTTTTTTTAAAATATCTTACAGCACTCAATATGCAATCTAGTTGGATTGCTGACATTGATTGTAATGGAAAACTTGTTTTTGAGCTTTATGATCTTGTTGGCAACCATAGTACATATTTTTACAATTATGTAAAGCACGGGCAAATAGAGACTGCACCACCAATTATAACAATTTCGCCAGATAGTGGATATGCAAGAGCTATTAGCGTAGCGATAAGCTGGGGTGAAGACTACGACAATTCCACAGAAGCGATAAAAGAGTACTCATATATAACCCCAGTAGGGAGCGTAATTTTTCAGCAATATAGTAGTCCTTTTGAGATAACGCAAGAAGGGCGTATAACAATACGCGCATATTACTACTCAAATGGACAAAAGCTCTATGTTGAGAAAATTGTAGACAGTATAGACCGTACGCCTCCCGATTTGGCAACAATTGCCGACAGTATCACAATATATTGCGATCTTATGTCAGTACTCCCAATATTTTTAACAGTAAGAGCAACAGATATTAAAAGTGGCATTAAACGAGTTTATCTAGGGACAGGCGAAGATCTAAGTAGGACATCAGACAATATGTACATGACGGACATTTTCGGCATGCGCAATATTACTATTAAAGCAGACGATCACGCTGGTAATACAGTTGAGTACTCTATTTATAATTTAAACTATAATTATGAGGTTATATCTGAATATTCTGACAGGTTTGCTACCCTCGATTCAAATGATTACACACAAACGGGATGGATAGCTGTTCAAAATACATACAATGCACTAAGCCGATACCTTGTTGATAAAACCGCTCAAACAGGTTACATACAGCAATTACGAACAGAATTAAATGATGCCATTAATGGAGTAAGCAAGATAGTCACACGAATTGCTCAGGATGGGGTGTCGGAAATACCTGGGATAATATTTTTTGAATTTAACGCTGATACATTCAATATGAAACTTGGAACAGAAGGCAGAGTAATAATTGGTAATGCTAAGATATTAGATTCAGAAAAAAACTCAATAAAGGAAAAATTGCTAAGTGACGATATAAAAGATCGCCCACATACTTCTTCTTTTAATATTAGATTTGAAGACTTAAACGGAGAGAGTATAAATGTTATTGGCGATTATTCAATGAAAATACTTATACCAGAAAGCATGAGTAATTGTTCAATCTACATAAAATCTGGTGAAGAGATAATAAAACTTGAAAACACAAGTGAAAGTGGCGGTTACTTAATAGTACACACAAACCAGGTTGGCGATTTTTTTATAATAGGTAGCAAACCAAAGCCAGGGGTGAGTATATTTGGTCGATTTTTCACCTATGACATAATATGGATATTTAGTTCAATAGGTGGTGTGATACTCATTGTAGGTACTACCGTTATAATAGTGCAAATTAAAAAGCTAAAAAAATAAAAACAAAAGCTCTGATATTTAAGCCTTTAGGAAGGTTTTTCTAAAAAGCAAAATGAAAGACATATTGCACCTTTTCAAGAAATTCCTATGGTTCAATTTTTCAAAAGAGTAGTCAAGCTGTTAGCTTTAGAAAACAAGCATCTTATTTTCATGCCGACATTTCAATACAGACTCAAATAATATTACCATATCTCACTGTCAAATTTTTAAAAATTACAATTTTAACTCCCTTGTATAAGGGAAATCACTATTAAATACCATCAAAGAAGATTTGCCATTAAGAGTGGATAGGTAAGGATATCTAATTCCATGTTCTGTCTTGACTCAGCGGACAGAACAATATTAGTAATCTCTACTATGTAACTACCAGGCGGTGGCAAATTATAATAATCATATTCTGGCTCAAGGATGTAGTTTGCGGTAATCGATTCTATAACTATATCGAATGGACAGTCTAGTAAGGAAAAATACAAGCTTTTCACTTCTGCATTTGTAGTAAAGGTTTCGTCCTTGATTAGGTCAATTACCATTATGTCTATTACAGATAATCCAAGTATCCTGTTTGGATCTGTGACTGTAATTGTTACTTTGTCAATGAATACCTTATTTCCTGAGGAAAGTACTATTTGATAGGAAAGTGATGAAAGTTGAGCTATATTCACTCCATCAATTTCTATTAATTCAAACATTTCATATCCGTCATCATTTACAGCTTTGGCATACATGCCATAATTGTCTAATATATTCAACGTTAATTCATTTGGCATAAGTTGATCTATTACGGCTAGATCAATCCACCAATAGGCAGACTCATCAATTAAAAATCTGAAATTGGATTTGTCAACCCTTATCAAAGCTGTGTCATCATAATATTTATGGACAGGAGTTAAGAACTCTACGGTAACAATAATCGGATCAATAAACACAGGTTGAGAATTAATAAATTGAAAGGCGTATGGGAAATCTAAGTAATTTGCAACAGGAATACCATCTATTTCAGCTACAATTAATCTTGAATATCCAAATTCTGAAACATTTATTGCGTGGTTACCAGAATCGTCAATAATGTTTAAGGTTAAAGTGCTAGGCATAAAGTCGCTGTTTAAATCTGAAAACAATATGCCTGTTGTTTCATTCTCCATTTCAAATTCAAAATTACTACGCTCAAGTGTTATTGTTGGGAGTCCATCGTATATTTTTCGTTGCGAGCTTATTAGCGAAAAAATCGCTTCCCGCTTATTAATTCTAAAGACATTTGTTGATATGGAGGTGATTGAATAGTTGCTTAAAAGGGTGCTCTCTGAAATATCAGCTTCAAACGGTAAAATTAAATCTAGCGTCATTGCATAATCGCCTACAAAATCGCCCGCATGACGAATGACAAACTTATTAAGCTCGTTTTCAATATTGTAATGCTCTGTGTACATGGCGTTGTTAATTTGCAATGGATAATAAATTCCTTTATCACAATAAGCATAATCAGACAAACCTGGAGTCGTTGAAGGAGTTATCGGATCAACTATATTTGTGCCATATATTTTAGTAGCGATAAGCATTTCGATCTGAATTTCAGCGCGAACTATATTAAAATCATGGCTTGGATAATCTGGGGCTTGGAGCTCATAATTGGGATTTGACACTGCTAAAACATATGCCGTGTAGGATCCAACGTTTTTCGGGTTGGTTTCAGAATAGGCTACTGTGAATACACATGTATCATTTTCTATGAGATTTGTTGCTATTGCCGTAATATTTGGAACTCGGCCATATATAAAATTGAAATTGGAGCTGTCTTCATTGGAGGTTAAAAACTCAATTTCTAGTAAGACAGGCTTTACGCTGATTTGAATAACAGGAGAGTCTACTGTAGGAATGTAACAATAACCTCTTTCACCAGAAAAGGATTTAACAGTAACTTTATACGTTCCTGCGTTTTTGAAGTATTGAATGGAAACATTACTGCTATCTTGCTCAAAAGAAACGTCGGCTGACACAAACCCGATATCTTTTTCTTGTAATTGTGATCCTAATACTACTGAAAGTGTCTGATTTTGCCCATTGTATGAAAGATTAGAATAGTTACTGAATGTAAATTCTAACGGTTTGGGTGCGACAAAAAAGTTTATATTTAGAAAAGCAGACTTGTTGCTCATTGTATCTGTTATGCGCACACTAAAAACATAGGGGGCAGGCGTATTATTCTCGGATGTGAAACGCATATCGCTCGGAGTTCCACTAAAAATTCCGCTACCTGTTAGTTTCATTCCAGAAGGGAAAACGCCAGAATTAAATATATATGTAAAGCGAAGTTTTGTGCCCTGTGTATTTAAATAGGTTGATAGATCCTTGTTAAATGTTGTTCCATAGACAGAATAGAAATTTTCCTGGTAAGATGTCAAGAGCACCTCATCTGCTGACCATCTTGGAACGATCATTAAATCAGACGTTATAGGCTGATTTTTGTCATAGGATTCGTTATTTACCATCCATTCCGTAGCGGTGAATCCATCACGGTGAGGTAAAGGAGGTAGTTCAATGTTTGATTGAGTTAGCGATTTACCAGTTAGGATATTATATGGAAGTAGAAGGCCACCATCAACCTCAAACGATACCTTATAATATAATCTACCACTAGAGTCTAATACACCAAAGTTCAATTTAAATATAGTAGTGTTCTGTGAAGAAAGAATACTAACTGTAGTAAGGCCTGGGACAATACCATATATTTTACCTGATTTATAAATAGCAATACTAGGATCGTCAATTGTTATGCTGAAATTAGCAAAGAGTGGTTTAATAGTTATAAAATTAGTAATTGGTACGCCTAAAAGCTTTGAAAAATCACCTGAAGACACTGCTTTAGAGACTAATTCAGCGTCATTTGGAGCCAAAATAGCAATATCATCAGAGGAATTTGATTCAATACTAATAACAGCAGCATCATTGTCTGGTCTAGTAATTGCACTGTCGACAATACAAGCTGCGAGAAATATTACGGCAATAAGCGCAATAACCAATTGAAATTTAAAGTAAATTGATCTGCGAAGCTGAGAAGATTCAAGCGAAACACAGGTGTAAGATGCTTTATTTGCGGACTTCATTTCGCAAATTGGATTTTGAGTTTCGGAATGGAAAACTGAAGTAGATTTAAATTGATTTTTCATGATTGGTTGAATCTCCTACCTGCATCAATTGTTAATGCTATTTATAGAGCGGAATATTTTATTCAAAGCTTTGCTATCGAGTGCTAGCTAAAAACACTTCGAAGTAGTATTAGACTGCGCAATATAGAACTCTACTTAAAATACTCATATTGAGTGTCAGTAGAAGAAAGACCAATAAGGGTCTACTCTATTTCGTAGTTATTTAAACTTTATGCAAATTGCTTTGTTTTGCTTATCTATATTCTATAATACTTGATTATTTTGCACAACGCAATACTTAATACTAATTGGTGGCTAGACCGTCAAAATACAGTTACTGTTCACACCTCAACTGAATTAATTGTTAATGTTGATAAATGCAAGGCGCATTTCTTAAATTGCCATTTAAAAGAGCTTTTTCTACATAGGAAACGCTTATTTCTGTGGCTTTT
>JAITQU010000226.1 GCA_031288735.1 Christensenellaceae bacterium | reverse complement strand
GTGCCCTTGGTGCTTACTTTTGAACCGTGGAAAGCCTATTGATTTATCAGAAGAAATTTGGGAAAGCCGCTTCGAGATGTAACCCCTCGTTTCACAGTGCGAGTGAGTCCACTTCCCTCAGCCACTCAAACTCGGTTTTGTATTGCTGAGGCTTGTATAACGACTCCTTAGTGGAGTCATAATGCAGGGTTTTATCCGCAAACATACGGTTGTAGACAAATCGGCAACAAACAAAAGTTTTTTGAAAACAGCACACTGTGCGTTTGTTGGCTAAGTCTTGAGCGAAACACTTTATTCTTATGCATTTTCCGTGGCTTTTATGTATCGCTTAATTACTTCTATAGGAGCACCGCCAGCGGTCAACAAACAAAAGCTCGGGCTTAAAAAATATTCTTTCCAAAGACTTTTGTGTATTTGCGGGAACTCTTTTTTTTCAAGGCGGCTTCTTGCGCTCTTGTATGCATTGATAAATTTGCTGATCTACGTTTTGTCTCAGCACTGAAAAGTATATGTACCTGCCGTGTTGATTCCACTGCTAAGAGTGATTTTGTAGCTTGGATATATATACTCAAAGATTTCTTTGAGCTGCTGACGCTACATCGAATGACCATGCGTCGATACTTTACAACAAGCATAAGGTGATACCATATCTTGAACCGCATGATTTTACTATCCAAGTCCTCTCGAAAATCAGACCTCCCTTATATGCACTGATTCTATCACAAATTCTCCGAAGTGTCAATATAGGACGGTCGAACAAGGTGTGCCTTCATCTCACCGCCTATAGAGGCGGGAGACTTTTCACATAAGGTTAAAACTACAAAAAAGTAGCAATTATCAACATATGAAATGGACGTTTTGAAGTAGTCTTTTCAACCTGAAACCATCATTTAAAGCAGTAATGCTTCTAGATGATGCAAAATAATATAAATCATTATGATATTTTTCACACTAATTCAGATCGCGCTTGAACTTTATTGTTAAAAATTCTATATTTATTCTTTCCAGCAATTTTTGCTTTATACATAGCAATATCTGCTCTTTTGATTATTTCTTTAGAACTCCTACCATGCTTTGGAAATTCAACAATACCAATACTTAAAGTACAAACTATGCTCTTACTCAGTATTCGCCATGGTGTCTCTACTCGTTTCATTAATTTTTCAATGATGCCTCTTAGCTGTGCTGGCGTTGCAAGGGGGATGAGTGCTACAAACTCGTCACCGCCAAATCGAAAAGCGCAGTTGCTACTATTTTCTTTAATTGTTGTATTGAGAAATTCTGCAAAGGCTACAAGTAGTGCGTCTCCATAATCGTGACCATGGTTGTCGTTTACTAGCTTAAAATCGTCTAAATCAATAAAAATAACATATCCTGACCTGTTTGTGCTAATAGCGTTTGTAATACAATCGGTTATTATTAAATCGAAGTTATATCGATTCCCTAATCCAGTAAGATAATCTGAATAGGCAATTCGTTTGATGAATTTATCATGTCGCCATTTCTCAGAAAGGTCCACACAACTAAATAACTGCTTCTGTGTTCCATCAATCCAAGTTATGTAATTTTGATACACTCCTAGTCGTTTTGAAAATTCTGTTAGCTCAATTTCAAAAAACTGTGATGAATTTCGACTTCTTGCAGCTTTTAATTCGGTTGCAATTGCGTCTCGCAAGCTGTTATGCCCAACTGGACCACCATCTGTATCAACAAAATCCTTAATGTATGCGTTGTTTGCAAAAACAATGGAATTATCTATTGGATCGGCAACATACAGATAAGATGGGATATTATTGAGAATTGTCTCCATTATTTTCCCAGTTCTGCTTATAGTTTCTTCATTCCTGCTTTGAGCAAATATTTCCGACAAAAAATGCACCACCATTTCGCAAAACTTTATATCGCTTGTAGACCAAATTTTATGGTGTCTACGAGCATCAAAAATCATAACTTCGTGCAAGTTGTTGCCAGTTTTCAAATCACATATGGCTAAGCTTTTTGAGGCTATGCATTCAAGAAATGCTTTTGCAATATTAGAATTGGTTTCACGATCTATTACATATAACTTGTTTTTTGAAATTTCGTTAAGAAGTACACTGCCGTCAGCACTGCTAAAGAAATTTATAATAGACTCAGTGCCACTAGATTCATCATCATCTTTCCAGTGGCGTTGCAAAACAACATTGTTTTTTTCTAAAGACTCAATTACGAGCACGGATATTCGCTTTATGCCAAGATAGTCACCCGTGTTATTAAGTATTAAATCTAACGCTTTTTTTGTATCTCTCTCAACAGATGCAATTAGTATTTCATTTATCGCATCTAGCATCTCGGAATTGATCATTGCGGTAGAATCGCTTGTTTCGATATTTTCTGATAAGGTCATATCATAGAACTCGATAACGCCTGAAATATCTCTTACAATACTGGTTCTAGCATTCACTGACACATAATATCCATTTGCATGTCGCACGCGAAATCGAATGCCATAATCATCCTCACGATTTTGTTCATGGTCACGAGCTGTTATACAAATCCCTCCAAGGTCCTCTGGATGGATAATTTCATGCCATTTAACTGTTTTTTCTAATATTTCGTTTGATGAATATCCAAAATACGCTATGTTATCACTTATATAGACAACAGTCCAATCGTCATCTATACATGCAAGTCTGAGTACGACACATCGGACGTTTGATAAAATTTGGCTTTGTATACACTGGTGCATGGCAGTATTAATTATTGCCTCGCTAGCAACAACACCGTTGATAACATCATCCTTTTTTTGAAAAGTTGATGCCTGTTCCTCTGCACCCATCGCTTTTGCTCCTTAAGATTTACACAAACTAAAACAGTGTTAAAAAGGTTGATTCGACACTGCCAATGAAAAATATTATTTTGTAGTTTATTACTAACTAGTCTGAATTAGGTTTTCAGCTTCCAGAACACTACTAAAATTATTTTATCCCCTATTTTATCCGTTCTTAATGTTTTTCTTACTATAAATATTAAAAATTCTTTAATGTTTTCTACTATTATTGTATACTTATTAACAACTGTTTTCAACATTTTGTGAGAACTCTTTATAATTTTGTCTAAAAAAAATTTTACAATTTGCTTTTTAATACAATTTTTATAAAAAACACACTCTTTCTGACATTTATCTTAAAATAATTCGTCAAGAAACGCAATATAGTCCTATTATACTTAATTATTCGACACATGTCAATACTGAATTTTGGGAGTGTCTATTAATTTGTGTAAATACCCGTCTTTAGAGTTTTTCGCCATTTTGTTTAGTTTCTTCGTTGGCGCATAGATATTGTAGATAAGAATACATGGACAGAAAATATGATGCTAAAAATCTTGAATAGTAGTCAATGGATAGCGTTTTTGACAGCACCACGAGGATAAATGGTGCTATTTTTATTTAATTACCGAAGTTGTTTTTAGTTTAATTGATTTTTTGTAACTACTAGTGGCAACAACTAGTTGTGTTTTGATAGTCGACAATTGTCTGTTACTGTTCACACCCCATATGAAAAAAGACACAAACGTAAACAATTTTCCAAATGACAATTGAATCATTTGAAAACAGATATCGGGAGATATTAAACCTAAGGGAAATGGAGTATAAA
>JAITQU010000224.1 GCA_031288735.1 Christensenellaceae bacterium | reverse complement strand
GAATTACTGTATAATTTATGTGTAGGAGGAAATAGAGTATTTAATATTTCTAATCTTTCAGCTGATGATCAGGAACAATTTTATTTAATTTTTAAAAATACAGTTCAAAATTATACTGGGTTCCAACGGATTATGTCTATATTGACGATATGGATACTGAATAATTGCGATCAAGAAACAATCTTGCCAAGTAATTCTGTGGATATAATAGTTGAAGATGGCCAAAAACGTAATACATCGTCCTTCAGAGGCGGTTCAGAAGATATAGTTCTGATTAGGGACAAATTTGTTGTTGGTGCTCATACGTTTGAACATGAAATATCACATCTCTTCCATTCCATACTCTTTACTCGAGCTTTTTATTGTGCATACAGAAATGTGTTCCAACTTTTTACGCGCAGTGTTTTTGATTCAGAGATTGCGGTTGATTTTAAAGAAATATTTTTTCCAGCTCTAAACAAAAGGCATATGGAAGAAGTAGTGAATGAGAAAGCTATAATTGAAAGAAGCGGGGCTTGGGAGGTGAAAAAGGATATAAAAAATGCCTTGATCAAGAATATAATTGATTACGGATTGCTTGATTTTGTGTTTAATTACGATATGTATGAAAAAGCAGTAAATAATTTTAAAATGAATCATCAGGACCAAGAGAAAAAAGTAACCGAAAAAAAAGTAACCGAAATTGTAATGGAAAGGAAGCCGGCATTAGTAAAAGCTATTTATGCAATCGCTTCCATTTTCAACGTTAGCATAAGTGAAAATGGCATATTAAAATTAAATCCCATATGGACAAATAGCGAAGAAATACTAACAATTATCGGTCTTTTGCCTTTTAAAATTGGAGATGTTTGCATAGTGTTACAAGATAAACAGAATGAGTTAATTTTCAAAAAAAGACAACTAGAGCAAGAAGTTATTCTTGATGAAAACGCTAATCCTGGTTACCGTTTCCATTCACAGTCAGAAAAAGGCAATAGGGTAAAAGAGGATATGCTTCTGTTTTTGGAGAATGTCCATTTGTTTCCAACGCATTATCCAAATTTTAATTGTTATAAAGTTGAAGAATATCCATCATATAGCTTGCACAAAGATATAGATTATGAGACTAAAGATATTGAAAGGACCGAAAAGGAAAAATTAGAGCAAAAAATCCAGGTCTGTATAAATAAAATTAACGAAGAATGCATGGAGCAAATTAACGGGAATAATGCAAGCTTAAAAGAGCAATTAAACAAAGCGATAGAATATGGTGAAATTGATATTATAAAAGCAATTAATGACAAACTCAGTAATATAACCGATGATGAATTATATCAAAGTATTGAAAAAGAAATGAATAAGGTTATTGTTACTGCTGCAAGAAAGGGGCAATTGGACGTTATAAAGCATTTTATAGAAACAGAACCATACAATACAAATGACGAACTGCTGATGGCCCTTGAAGAAGCAGTTAATACCACGAATGTTAAAATTGTTAGTTGTTTGCTTGATGCAATAACTGACGTGCAAGAGGATGATTATAAAAAAATTTATCGAAAAGCTTTTTCAAGTTGTAAATTTAATATTGCACAAATGCTATCTAGAAAATTAGCGCCAAAAATTGAAAAAGCTGATGATATTGAGGAGGCTGATGATATTGAGGGGGCTGATAATATTGAGGATGAAGTATGCGAAGAAATATTTATATCAACACTTAAAAAACTGAATTCCGAAAGTGCAACAACAGAAAACATCGATCCAATAGCTACAATGAAAGCAGAACCAGCAATTAGTCCTGAACCAGCAGCTAGCTCTGAGTCGGTAGCTACAATGGATGCAGAGCCAGCAACTAGCCCTGAACCAGCAACTAGCTCTGAGTCGGTAGCTACAATGGATGCAGAACCAGCAACTAGCCCTGAACCAGCAATTAGTCCTGAACCAGCAACTAGCCCTGAACCAGCAATTGATAATAGTAAGGAAAAAATAGTGATAATCAAGAAAAAAGCAAAACTTTATACTGAAAACGAAAAAAGAAAAAAATTTTTAAAAATGGCCAGGTATATAATAGACAAAAAACCAAGTTTAGTTAATATTCATTTACAGCAAATCTTTATAGAGGCTTCATGCGATGGAGATTTGCAGCTACTAAAAAAATTGTACAAGCTTTGTGATGATAGTGGCGCCCCGAAAATAACCAATGAGACTCTTAAAAGCGCACTCGGAAAGGCTGTTTTTTATGGACAAGCAAAAGCAACAAAACTTTTATATGAACTTATTACTACACCTGTTGAAAAAGCAAAACTCAACGCCCCAGAAGCTCCGGATTTCCTACAGCAGGAATCGTCAGAAAACGGCTTATGCAACAGCCAAGCTGTAGATGAAGCAAATGCAATAATAATTAAAGAGCTTGAAAACATAATTAAAAAATCCGACACAGTAGAAACCATGCGCGAGAAACAATATAACACTAAAATATTCGCTTCCATTATGAAATATGTTATAGATACAGTAAAAATAGCTAATGCTATAGTTGATGACTTCTGGGAAAAAGCTTTCTTATTGGCGTGCACTAATGGCAATTATGAAGTTGTTGAATATGTATTCTTTAATAAAAGCTCAATAATAACTGATGATATTTATGAAAATGCCCTAGGAAAGGCTGAAAAAGGAAACACAGAAGGTCACGTTAAAATTGTAAAAGAGATCATACAAAACCTTTCAACCTTGGGAAAAGAGGAAATTGTAGAAAGGGTGGTGTTGAAAAGAAAAAGACATGGGAAATTAAGTGTTCTAAGTAGTATTTTGTCAGCAAAATTTGACGGTAAAGAGCAGAGTGCCTCAGAAAAAATACAAGCAATGATTGAAGAAAAACTACTGGCGTACATAAGCAACAAACATAGCTGAGGAATAGGAATGACGTGCCTTGCGTGGGGTGGATAACTTTTCGTTGTGACTGGGAGAGCCCCATGCGTTGAAAACACAGAGTTGCGCAATCACACCCCACACACATGCTGTGTGGAAAACGGAGGCACGTAACTAAAGGCGGCTACTCGTGAGTGGCGATGAGAATAATTTTCGGTATGTGCATATTGAGACTGTTGCCTAATGGATCTTTTTCGAAATTGGCTTCATCACAATCCGCTGTGTGGCGCCGTACTTTGAAAGCATGCGCTTTCAAAGTGAGAGTTATGATCAAAATCAATCGAAAAAGTTGATCAATAGCAGCCCTTAGGTTGATTTTGCACATATATATATAGTTGGATCCTCATGTAATACCAAATCTCAAAAATAATGAGCCAAATACTTGACGTTGCACACAGACTGGATAGTATACTTATCCTACTTGACAAAGACTCCACAAACCTTTCAAATCATCATGAAAATCGTTGATAAAAAGATACAATTTACGTCAAATTTTATGAATAAAAAAATTGGTGCCCCCGATTAAATTGTATCACGAAACTAGTTAAAAAATAGTTAACGTCAAGGTAAAAAATCGTGTTTTTTCGATATTCTCGAAAAAAATAGTAATTACCTTAACAAAATTAATACTTTCTTAATAAAACGATCTTGTTATTACAAATAGAATACCATTACAAGAATCAGCTATTTAGGTTTAGATAAGTAGTATGAATATATGATAGGATAAGGTCTATGTTAAGGGGGATGGGTATAAATTTGCCGAGTACGGAACGCATTGAGTGCACTAGTCGGCATTATAGCGGCATTAGAACCT
>JAITQU010000221.1 GCA_031288735.1 Christensenellaceae bacterium | reverse complement strand
TAATGGAGTTTTTAGAAGCAAATAAAGATAAAATAGGAGTGTTTTATTTTCCATCATACTCGACTGAACTGAACACAGAAGAGTTGTTAAACAATGTGTTAAAACAAAACATGCAAAGTGGAGAGTCACTACGCACCGCAAAGAAAATATTACATAAAGCAACCGAGTTCATGCTTCATGTGTCATCTCAATTAATCAGAAACTTGTTTAAACACCCTAAACTTTCCTATATTGGTTTTACAGATATTTAGCTTGATAAGTAATACCTTGTTTACCTAAACGACAAAGGCGAGGTTGTGCATACTCACCTGCAAGTCAAACAAATACTCGATGCGGTAAGGGTTGCAAGCAAAGGCAGAACCGAGCCGATTGAGGAAGGTTATCGCCATTTCAAAAAGAAACGGCGGACGGCTATAAGATGGACAAGTACAACAAGCTGCTTGAAAAAGCGGTTGCAAGCATTATAAACGCCAAACAAGAAAAGGACATCGACAGTTTATTTACGACGGGCGGCACTACCGCACTTACGGGCGACATAAAAGGCTTGGATGATTTTGAGTTGATATGCTTCGTGGTGGTGAAGTAAGGAGAATATATGAACAGTTTAGAAAATCAGTTTTATGAAGCTATAAAAAAGCGTTCTGACGAACACAAGATGGCTTTCGAGTTTGCCCAGCAAAATCAACTTTATGGTTAAATGGGAGCAATAATAAGACAAGAGCTTGACTCATTTCTAAGATGGGATTACTTTGAAAGACTAAGTGAACACGAAAAGCAAGAAACTCTCAAAAAGTTTTTAGCTAACGAAAAAAGAGCGTTTCCGACGCATGCAACGATGTTAAAAACAAATGCAATCAAATACAAATTGCCTTCGCTGGACGATAACGATGAGTTAGCGCTAAGAATTGGAGCAGAGATGACAGGTTGGACGGAATTCATATACTACATCGGCTGTTCTTTAATCCATTTGACACAACTTCACAACAACGGCAACACCGAGCCGCAGTTAACATTTAGCGTTGAGGAACGAAAAAGATTGTTGAGGGAATAAACTGTTGGCAAGAGTTGGCAATAAAGTCCGATTTTAGAATAAGTCAAGACTTTACATTTAACGATTTAGTGAAAGCGGCACCCGCAGCATTTCACAAGTTGAGGTCAAATCTAATAGGTAAATATTAAAAGGACGACAAATGATAGATTTATATCGCGCAAAAGTGAATAAACGAATACCGAAAAACCGTTTTAAGGCGGAACTTTCGGACGTGGATACGATAACGTGGCTTTAAACAATAAGCGCGGACACGGCAGATTTTCGTCACACCGCCCGCCTGCCAGACGGACAGGACCAGATGACGGAAATACAAGTATTTGCGGTTTCGTTCAAGAGCGGTGCGGCAAACAAGCGTGACCTTGCGACAATACAAAAAGCGATACACTATCCGATACTTTTCACAGCGGATGGCAAAAGTTATTTCACGATTGATGGCGAAACTTTTGAAAGCGACAAAGAGTTTATAAGCGGCGATATGCTGACGATAGAAAAACGGTCGGCAAAGCTGACGGAGTTATATGAGGATATAGCGGCGGCGTTTATATCGATAAACCGTAGGACGGCGGAAAGCATAGCGGACTTTACAGCAAGGTACAAAAGATTGCAAGTCTTAGAACGCGAAATTGCAAGGTTGCAAAGCAAAGTCAATAATGAAAAACAACCAAACAAACGCATAGAGATAAACGAAGAATTAAAACGGCTCAAAGCGGAACAGGAGGTGCTAAGGTATGTCGAAAAGCATATGGGATAAGGTAATTGATTACATGAATGACCCTATGTGCGAGCATGATGACCAAGAAACAGTCGACCGCTTAGATCAAGAAGAAATGGATTATGAATGGTATAGTAGAGAGGACGATGACGATGAAGACGATGACTTTTATATTTCGACATCTAACGTTTATTCGAAAACAGCACCTACTAAACCCGTAACACTACATTGCCAAGCAACGTTCCAACCAACTCACCTGTGCAAAAACAGCTAAGCCCGTGGAAGATAGCCATTTTATGCATAATCTGCGTGGCTATACTGGTTTGGGCAATTATTGATTTTATGTCACTAATAGGCACCATTGGACTAATAGTCATAATTTGCTTTTTAGTATGGCTTTTAAGACAATATTCAAATAGCAATACACAAGTCTAATTCTATAATATTAAAACATTCAAAGGAGCTAACAATGAATAAATTAAAAATGCAAACGCCGAATAAGGTGGACGAGAACGTCGAGAGGATTGCGACACTTTTCCCTAATTGCGTGACGGAAAGTATCGGTAAGGACGGCAAGCCGACATGGGTTGTGGATTTTGATTTGCTAAGGCAGGAACTAAGCGGATTTGCGGTTGAGGGGCAAGAGGAACGGTATCAGTTTACTTGGGCGGATAAAAAGAAAAGTATTCTGCTTGCTAACTCTCCTATTAGTAAAACGTTGCGTCCGTGTCGCGAGGAAAGCGTGGATTTTGACACGACCAAAAACCTGTATATCGAGGGCGATAACCTCGACGTTTTGAAGCTCTTTCAAGAAACCTATATGGGCAAGGTCAAAATGATATACATAGACCCGCCGTACAATACGGGCAACGATTTTGTATATGAGGACGATTTTGCAATAAGTGCGAAAGAATATTTTGAGCGTAGCGGTGCAAGCGACGACGACGGCAACCGCTTATTTCAAAACAACGACAGCAACGGTCGTTTTCATACAGATTGGCTTAACATGATTTATCCGCGCTTAAAGTTGGCGCGGGACTTGCTGGCTGATGATGGCGTGATTTTAGTAAATATAGACGAGCATGAGATAGTAAATTTAACAAAAATATGCGCCGAAGTTTTTGGAGCATTTAATGAATTAGGTGTTATTATTTGGGACAAGCGTAATCCAAAAGGCGATGCGAAAGGTATTTCATATCAACATGAGTATATAGTCTGTTTTACTAAAAACAAATGGACGTTTTTGGAAAGCTGTAAAATGCTAAAGCAAAAAAAGAACGCCGAAACTATGTTAAATAAAGCAGCCCAAATATTCAAAAAAGCAAATTTAACCTTTTCTCTGGACGACGCTAATAAAGAATTTGCCGAATGGATTTTGGGACAAAATTTCAGTGGCGGTGAAAAAGCGTATAATCGTATGGACGACAAAGGTGATTTATACCAAGCGGTATCGATGGCATGGCCTAATAATAAAAAAGCACCTGATGACTATTTTATTCCGCTTATTCATCCTATAACAAAAAAGCCTTGCCCTGTACCGCCTAAGGGTTGGCGAAATCCATCAGCAACTATGCGAGATTTGCAAAGTACCAATAGTATTATTTTTGGTAACGATGAAACAACACAACCTCGCAGGAAATATTTATTAAAAGACAATATGTACGAAAACATAACTTCATTACTTTACTACGGCGGAAGCGATACAGATTTGCTTGCAGATTTACAGATTCCATTCGATACGCCGAAAGTAGTTAATATAGTTAAAGAACATATATCATCGTTTACGAAAAAAACCGACATAATCCTCGACTTTTTCAGCGGCTCAGCAACAACAGCTCACGCTGTTATGCAACTAAACGCAGAGGACGGCGGGAATCGTAAGTATATTATGGTTCAGTTACCCGAAGAAACAGACGAAAAAAGCGAAGCATACAAATCGGGCTATAAAAATATTTGCGAAATCGGCAAAGAGCGGATTCGCCGCGCAGGTAAAAAAATATTAGACACTGTTAAAGAGAATAAACAGATTGATTTAATTGCCTTGACAGAAAACATTAAAGGGAAAGGATTATTTGAAACAACTGAGAACTTAAAAGCTAAGAGTATTATTGATATAGGTTTCCGCGTACTTAAAGTAGACAGCAGCAATATGAAACCTGTATTCTATAATCCCGAAGCAGTAGAGCAAAGCCTTATATCGCAATTTGAGGACAACATTAAAGACGATCGCACGCCGGAGGATTTACTTTTCCAAGTTATGCTTGATATGGGTGTGGATTTAAGTAGTCCTATAACGGTTGAAACTCTCGGCGGCAAAAAGGTATTCACTGTCGGCGGCGACAACCTCATTTGCTGTTTCGATAAAGACATAACCAAGGACGCAGTAACTTCAATCGCCAAGGCAAAACCCCTTTACGCCGTTTTCCGCGACTCTTCTTTCGCCCGCGATGACGTAATGGTCAGTTTCGACCAAATTTTTGCCACCTACAGCCCCACCACGGAACGGAGTGTTATTTAAGAATGAAACTTGCAGAATACGATGTCTCAATTCTTTTGGAGGGAAAAACAGTGCAAAGCATTACCGAGAACAATTACGTGGATATTTTTACGCAATTTTTTCAATCAAGGCTTAATGGCGGGGACTGTACACAAATTTATGGTTAGACCGTCAGAATGCATTTAAGTACCCGCAGCAATTAGTATGTTTTTATATATTGAAAATCTTGCATATAACCATTAATAACAAGAGTTTGTGTATCTGTAATATGGGCAATGGCTACCTAGAGTAAGGGTTTCACTTGAAAATAAGTCCAGAATATGCTATACTAAGTATGAAATAATTACATGCGAGGAATATGAATAATGAGCTTTCACAAAAATACATCTCCCGAGTTTAACAGTTTGAAAATTTAACGTAGTACTAAACATGCACGAAAATCTAAGAAATAGTACAAAATACACATAAAAAAGCGCGAATTTATTTTATTTTCGTGCTTTTTATATTAACTTCTCTAAATAAATTTAATAAATAAAGTATTTAAAAATAAAAATAGTGAGTGTATATTAATTTGTGTAAATAGGGGAGGAGGGGGTATACATACTCGAAAATGAGGAAAACTAGAAAAAAAACAACATTGAAGGGATATACCGTGAATTTAAACAATTTGATGGAAAATCGACTCGCAAGCCTCAAAAAATTTACTGTTTTTACTTAATTGGGCACATCATAATAGTTTTTGGAGGTTGCCAAAAGAATAAATATTTTCACCCCAAGATTATTTCCTGACTTGCAAAACGTTTGCGATTATATTAAGCGAAATACTAAGGCTTGAATTACGGAATAAACTATAAATTCAAAATTCAACAAACTTAAACTAATGCTGCTAATCCAATAATGCGGAGGACTATGCTATGAATAAAAACATTACGATAAACAATATTGATGTTGGCTATAAAAAAATAAATAGCGACGATTTTATATCGCTAACTGATATGGCTAAGTTTAGAAATCCCGACCATACGGGACTTGTTATTGCCAACTGGCTGAGAACGAATTACACGATAGAGTTTATGGGGATTTGGGAAAAAACAAATAATCCCGATTTTAATGTAGTCGAATTTGAGTACATTAGAAACGAGAGCGGCAGTCAAAGTTTTACTATCTCTTGTTACGCAATGGGTGGAACGGACAAAAGCGATTGGTATAGTTTCAAGTGCGGGCAGATACGGCGGAACTTACGCTCATAAGGATATAGCGTTTGAGTTTGCAACATGGCTTAGTCCCGAATTTAAATTTTGGATAGTAAAAGAATTTCAAAGACTAAAAGAAAACGAGCAAGCGGCATTAGATTGGACTGCAAAGCGTGAGCTTGCCAAGATAAATTATCGCATTCACACAGACGCAATAAAAGAAAATTTAATCATACCAATGCTGACACAAAAACAAATTTCTTTTGTATATGCAAATGAAGCTGATTTATTGAATGTTGCCTTGTTTGGCAAAACGGCAGCTGAATGGCGAGAGCAAAACGAGGATAAAAAAGGCAATATAAGGGATTATGCAAGCATAGAACAACTGCTTGTTTTGGCAAACTTAGAGAGTCATAATGCAATTATCATGGATTTTCATGTTAATAAATAGTGCTTAATTAGTGTCTATTTTGGGATGGTTGACCCCATATATAAAACTTAGCATGTAAATATACACCCTCTGAATAGACACCTTAATTAGGT
>JAITQU010000190.1 GCA_031288735.1 Christensenellaceae bacterium | reverse complement strand
TTTTTCAGTCGAATCATCTACTGTTACGCCTTTTTACGCTAAAGCTGTGACGTTTTCCAAAATATCTTACAGAGCGTGAATAATAACCCTGTTTTTCCATAAGGGGTGTGAACAGTAACATTTACTCACAATTTTTAACAAATTCATGTAGCAGTTTCTTGACATAACCTAAAAAAAATAGTATGATTATATTAACAACGCTGAGTAAGAACTCATTCGTTATATATGAGTTCGCTTGCTTACTGTCTTGATTTCAGTCATTCTGTTATTTTTGCTCTTTTCAACTGGAATTGAGCAAATTATGTAGTTTTTACGCGATTGACAAATTTATTAACCAACCTACGATAGAAATCTAAATGTAAGCAGCATTATTGGTATCAATAATACTTATGTCTTGCTATGTAAACACAATGTTCGATTCAATATATTACTGAATTTGAACTGATTTAAAATATTTGTATCTTATGTGAGAATTGACCTATGATCATAGGAAGATTTGTCACAAAAAAGAGTGAGGAAAAGTATTGGAAAATTCAAGAAAGAAAATATTGGTTGTTGATGACATTGAAATAAATCGTATTGTTCTATTGGATTTATTTGCTGACCAGTATGATGTATTGGAAGCTGAGAATGGTCTTGTTGCTCTTGATATGATTGCAGAGTATAGATCAGAATTAGTTATTATACTTCTAGACCTGATCATGCCAGTTCTAGATGGATTCGGGGTACTTAATAAATTAAACGAAGATAAAACCATTAAGAATATTCCTGTCATTCTAATAACAGGTGAAGATGATGAAGAAAAAGTGCTTACTGGCTATAATTTAGGTGTTTCTGATTTTATCCGTAAACCATTTAATCCTGAGATAGTAATGAAACGTGTCGACAATACTATCGATCTATACTCATACAAAAACTATCTAGAGCATAAACTCGATGAGCAACGTGAAAAGCTTGAGCGTCAAACCGAACGAATTAAACAGTTCAACCTTTTTATCATTGACACCCTTAGCACGACTGTTGAATTTAGAAGCATGGAATCTGGCGAACATATCAAACGTGTTCGACTTTTAGTCAAGTTTATTCTCACACAGATGACAGAACATTATCAACTCTCATCCGATGAAATTGACAGTATTTCTAGCGCATCTGCATTACATGATATTGGAAAAATAGCAATTCCAGATGCAATACTTTTAAAGCCTGGTGCATTAACAAAAGAAGAGTTTGAGATTATGAAGACACACACCGTTAGAGGTTGTGAAATTCTTGAGAGTTTAAGTTCATTCCAGGATAGAGATTATTATAAATATTGCTATGAGATTTGTCGCTACCATCATGAACGTTGGGATGGTCGCGGTTATCCTGATAAACTAGTTGGTGACCAAATCCCTGTGTGGGCACAAGCCGCATCGCTTGCTGACGTCTACGATGCCTTAACTAGCAAACGTGTATACAAAGGTGCATATACTCATAGCGAAGCATGCGCCATGATTATGCGTGGCGAATGCGGGCAGTTTAATCCTAAGCTATTAGACTCCTTTAGTAAAATTACAGATAAATTAGCGGACATGAGCGGGAAATAACTATCTTTATTTTTTGCACACCTCTTAAAGATTGATAGTTATCAATATATCTAGGTGTCTAATAATGATTTTCTCATCTTTAATAAAGCCAAATTTAAATTGAATGTCCTTGAACCACGCATAATACCTAAAAAACTCTTACTTCATTTAAACTGTCCGATTTTTTAGAGTTGCACGCTACTTTCAGATTTTTAAGCAAGCAAATTCTTTGAATCTCTAGCATTAAACATTAAACTCTAGCTTTTCATAGTTACTCTTATATCCAACATTACAGTAACTACATTCACTATGCTGGTTTAATAGAACTTGTGCTGTTTTTTTGTAAATTTCTCAGTTTTTTCAATCATCGAAGAACATTTCCTAGAATTAATTATATTCCCTACACATAGCTTTGTTTATATATATATTAGTTCAAACATATCTATGTCCCGAGTTTAGCAGTTGATACTCAAGAAACGGTATTCCTAAATTCTAGCGTATGTCCTTAAACACATTTAAACAGTATGTTTTATCAATAGATTATAGCTAGTTTTAGGTTCATTTTTCCCTAAAAAAATGATACAGAATTATATTACTAAAGAACCGCCTTGTCGATCGAATATTTTAATTGAAGAAGGTCGTGTAACGTGGGTATTCGTAAATCAATGTCAACGCCTATCGACTTGAAAATTAAGTCGAGGTCGGGATCGAGCGTGTCAGTCGTCCGATAATATCCAAATGACAGCGGATCTACACAAAATTTAGCAAGTGCATTTTTTATTCGCACCGCAGTTATGCCATAACTCCAATGGCATTCTTTTTTTTCTGCAAGTATTTTCTCTTGAAATTGCAATACATGATATTGTATTACTCTAATCATAGTTAGAGCAATAAAGCAGATTAGAAAATGTGCATTTATATGCTCTCGTGTTCTAACATATACTGGTCTGCCTTCTAAATCACTTTTTATCACTCTAAAAGCATCTTCAATTCTAGAA
>JAITQU010000078.1 GCA_031288735.1 Christensenellaceae bacterium | reverse complement strand
AGGCCAATCAATTTTTAAATAGTGTCCCACCAAGCAAAGTTAGAATGCTGTTCAATCATCCAAAACTTGCTTACCAAATAAACTAACTAAATGAAACATTTAAGCGCCTTGGTAATATTTGCATCCATTACTCAATGCGATTGATAATTGAAAGTCTAAATTTAAAAGAAAAATACTATTACATATTTAAGGTGAAATTCATGTACGATATTATCATAGCTGGTGCTGGTCCTGGTGGGTTATCAGCCGCAATGTATGCGGCTAGAGCAGGAAAAAATGTTGTAGTAATAGCTGAGTCAATTGGCGGAACTGCTTCATGTGCCCACAATATAGAAAATTTCAGTGGGCACATTAGCATAAGTGGATTAGAACTAACTCAAATTATGCATAAACAGTGCGAGCGACTTAAGGTTAATTTTATTATATCAACTATGGTTAAGATGGAGCTTAAAGGCAATATAAAGCTCATAACTTTAATTGATGGACGAATTATAAGTGCACATTGTGTTATACTTGCAATGGGTGCAACTTGCCGGACTCTAGGACTTAAAGAGGAAGTAGTCTTAATGGGACATGGTTTATCATATTGTGCAATGTGTGACGGTAGTTTTTACAAAAATTGTAATGTTATAGTCAACGGTGGCGGCAATACTGCTCTTGATAGTGCATTATTCTTAGCTTCGCTTGCTAAAACAGTTACGCTAATCCACCGTAACCAATCATTTCGTGCCGCTAAAATACTTACTGATAGATTAAAAGACTCAGGCGTGAAATTAGTATTAGATAGTGTAATTACCAATTTAAAAGGAGCTCCGTTAAACTTTGTAGAAATCAAAAACGTGGTAAGTGGAGTTATAAGTGAAATTCAAACTGATGCATTGTTTGTTGCTATTGGTATTATTCCAAATACTGGACTAGTCAAATCAGAAATACTGCTAGATGAGAATTCAAAAATATTAACTGATGCTTTTATGCGTACCAATATTGAAAATGTATACGCTATTGGTGATATTAGAAATACGCCGCTTAGACAAATAATGACAGCATGTGCGGATGGCGCTATCGCTTCAGAGCATGCTTCTAAGCAATTTAAGATGTAAGTAAATCATTAAGCTGTATCGCTATATGAGTGTAATTATATTCTTTTCTTCTAGTACAATATTGAACAAATCAAACAGTGCGATCAATGTCGTTTTCTTTAAGAGCTTCTTTGAACACCCATATCGAATTACAATCTGGCACTTTATCCCCAGATTCGAGTCCTAGGAAACGCATAAAATTATGCCTATTGTTAATTTCAAACTCTGTGCTTAAATCAGATAACCCATACAATTGTTGGAGCGTACGATCTTAAACATAAAGATTGCATCATATGGTGGATGCACACCTTTGCTTCTATCTTTATGTATATTAGTCTCAATAGGTGTGCGATATATTTCCCAATCTATATTTTTGTTTAGTTTAACTAACAGATCCCCAATTTTATCAATGACATTAAACTGAATATCATCACTAAAAAAATTGTGCATTGCATTTTGCCTCGATTTTAATGATTATATTATACCATATATTAGTAATTATGCAAATTTGGGTATCTTAAATCAGCAGTAATGATATCCGTTTTCAACATAAATGAAATTTAGTGAAAAAAGCACACAGGAATTCATTAGCGAAACACTGGGAAGTTTTTAGAGGTTACCTATATTGTTTTAATAAGCTTGCTTTTTATTTTCATTAGTTATGCGTTTTTTTACATTTAACAAAAATTAATAAGATGATACTAATAGTAATAACACTCCCTAAAAGAATTAAGATTAACGCCCATATAGGTGTTTTAGGTGGATTTTGATTATTGATATGTAATTCTTGTTCGTATGGGGTTATCCACCTTTGTAGTTGTGCTGCAATATGTTGTTGCCCTTCTAGTGTCAAATGTGAGTCAAGATTTATTTCCGAACTTGAAAAGCTAGAAGCTTTAAGTTTTTCATCCCCTTTATAATTTTCAATTTCATTAAACATATCAAAGGTGGTACATTTTTCCCGTATTATGGCATTGATTTTTTCTAACCACAGTTCACTAAACAACCCTAAATTAAAAGGAGCTATATCTCCACCTTGAGTTTCAATTACAATTCCACTAAATGGATTATAAATAGTTAAGAAAACTACTCTTGCTTGGGTTTTTTTAAAATGTTTCATTATTAATTTTAAGTTCTCTTCGAATTCATCTATAGCAATTTGCATATTCTTAGTAAATTCAGTATTTAAAAAAATAACTGGGTATTGGAATATATGAAATATATTTAATAGCGATAAAATATCATTTGCACCTATGCAAATTGTAATTAAATCAGCTTTAGTAATAGCCTCCGCACACTCACCACTTTCAAGGAGCTCTAATAGATCACTACTTTTAGCACCATCTTTGGCATAATTTACTATTGAGTACTTATTTTGAGACGAAAACAAAAAAGCATATGAATTGTTTTCGCCAACACCAAAGCCATTTGCTATGCTGTCACCAAAGGATAGCATGCTCTTTTTTTCAGTATTTTCGGCATAGCTATTATCTAAGCTTGATGTAACACTCATTAATATAAAACACATAATGAATAGAATAATATAAACTTTTTTTAGTTTCATACATATCTCCTATTCGGTTATGCGCATTGCATCAGCAGGTTTCATCTTTATTAAGCGAAGTAATGGAATAGTACTAGCTAAAGATACTGATATAAAACTAACAATACTAAGTAGCCAAAGTGACAATGGTGTTACTTTAAGCAGAGTCAAGGTATTTGTAAATTCATTAGTTAATAATGAATTTAGGCATAGTACACCTACACCTGTAAGTAAAAAGGAAAATAGAGTCTGAATAATAAATATTATGGCGCTTTCAATTGAAAAAATCTTTGCAATGTCAACACCGCGAGCACCCATTGCACGCAAAATACCAATTTCTTTAGTCTTGGCACGAATGCCTGCTGAAACAAAGCTATATATTAATATTAGAACAAAGACAAACATTACTATAGTTATCCAGCTTAATAAATCACTTAAATACAAAAACAAAGCGTTAAAAGTTTTGAGCTCACCGCTAGCATACGTTAAGTACCAAAGGTTATTGTTATCTAGGTAGCTTAATAATGACTCGTTGTTTTTTTTATTATCATCGATTGGAATGTATAAATTTGAAATAATCAAACTATCCCTTATCGCACTTAACTTTTTATTTTCGGATAGGTAAATAACACTATTGCTTCTTGTATTAGTATCGTTATAAACAGCTATGACATTAGGATTTGTAAATAGTGGGTCGCATGTTTCGTCAAAAACATGTATGTTAAAGATCAAATTATTAAGTAGCTCTGTTGTTAATTCATCAAAGGATATACCATTTAATTGATCTTTTACATATGAATAGGGCAAAACAACATCTGTATCTTCAATTAAAGATTCATTTGAATAGCCATCCTTAAAGAAAATTGCGCTCGTAAATGAGCTTCCTATCTTGCTTTGACTGCGAATATAAGTGTTTTTTTCTTCAGCATTAGTATTATCTTCACTAGCACTTGTAGAAATATAAATTTGCGTATTAACAAGTGGCAATTTTTCTAAATGTTTATAAATTGCATTTTTTTGTGTTAAAGCTACACAATATATATTAGGAATATTAAATTTCGCTGTAAAGTTATCATTTATCCTTTCATCAGTGCTGTTATAACCCGCTAAAACTTTTTCATAGTCTGTATCAAAAATACCAACAATTTTAAAGGCAATCAAATTAATTTCAAGTATTTTGTCTAAAACTTTATCATAATTTGTGTTAGGATATACTATATCATTTGCATAAAACCTACCACCAAACCGCATTAAGCATTCAGCTGTATAATCGCTTACTAGTATTTCAATTGCGTTTATGTTAAACTTAGGTAAACGCCCATATGTAAGCTTAGTATTATAAAAGTTTTCAATATTATCGACTTCTACGAACTTGCTAATATTGCTTGAATAAACCTGATTTCGTCTTCCTATTCTTTCTAAGGTTGGTATATAAATATCGCTTAAATGATATGCGCGCATCACGCCGCTTAAACTAGACTCCAATTCGAAGGTAAATTTATCTGAGAAAATCGTTGCCTCGCGCGTATCAGCTATAAAACTATTAAACCCTGTAAAACTAATCTCGGTGTCTTCTTTTTCCTTGGTATTAGTTAAAAGCAAAGTGTTAATATCTAGTTTTTCAAATGTCATCAGACTTGCATTGTGTGCATCATAATTATTCATAATATTGGCTAAAGTAAAGATTAAAAGTGCGATTATTGATAAAAATACAGTTAGAACAAAATGTATTTTTTTCTTTTTAAAGTTTTCTAATACAATCTTTGACACCTGTCTAAAAGGGATGTGTGTTGATGTTCTAATAAACGAATTTTGTTCCGAATCAATAGGAACTGTATCAATAAAAGAATTATCAATTTTTTCTAGGTATTCTTTTTTTAAATTTAAAACATCGATTTCATCAGATTTAGTCTTATCAGAAATAACCTTACCATCACTAAGTGTTATTATTCTGTCACTGTATTGAAGTGCATTATCCATGTCGTGACTTACCGAAATTACGAGATGATCCTTTGACAATTCGCTAAACAAATCTAAAATCTGTCTACCAGTTACAGTATCAAGTGATCCTGTAGGTTCATCTGCAAAAATGATCTTTGGGTTTTTAATGAGTACTCTTGCAATCGCAATTCTTTGTTTTTCACCACCAGATAATTCATTTGTTCTCCTGCTATAGTAATCGGCTTTCAAACCAACCTTATTTAGTGCATCTATAACATTTTCCTTTGAAATTTTTTTACCTTGTAGTTTAATTGATATTTCAATATTTTCACCAATTGTTAAACTATCAATTAAACTAAAATCTTGAAATATAAATCCTACGTAGGTGTTTCTGTAGATGTCAAAATCGTTAGATGTAAACTCGTGAGTATGCTTTCCAGCAATATATATTTCTCCACTACTAGCTATATCCATACCACTCAGAAGGTTTAGTAGTGTGCTCTTTCCACTTCCACTTTTTCCAACAATAAACACAAATCCAGTTTGCGGAAAGGTTAAACTGATATCATCAACCGCCTTACATTCAGCTCCATCATGGCTTTTGTATGTTTTTGTTAAATTTGTAATTCTTAGCATTTTTAATACCTTTCCCGATTGTGACCTTTTTAAATAATTGACAATGCTTTACTAAACAAGTAAATAGTGAGCCTAGTATAAATAAATTTTAATTGATTTATAAGTTAAGTTTTTTAAACGAATTTAGTATAAAGTTAGAAATTTTACATATAGTTTTTTAATATTAAAGCTTATAAAAATATATAGTTCAATCTCTTTTGAAAGAGTTTAAGGTAATATATTTTTAGTTTATACAAAAGCTACAGTCAAAAATTATAGTGTTATAAATTAGCAAAGAAAATTAAAACTCTCGTAATTATATTAAAATAGGTGGATACACTATCCAATATGCATAAAGAGTTAACTCGCTTTCATCTCCTATGTTATCAATCATCCTTTCTCCATTTATATTGAATACTAAGATACCCCGCCCATCTCTATCTGTATAATAGCCAGAAAAAACATAACCTTCTCTATTTGGAAGAGTAACTGTTTGCACCAAATTGTCTACTCTAATTGTATTAAATGATTTTTTTATAGTTACAACAAGGATGTTTGATTTAATTGTTCCACCTGTGATTTCATCAGAGAGGCTCTGGTCAGATGGCGTGGCTACTACATTTATCCATATTTCTTCTCCTACAGTAGCAAGCTCAAAAATGCTCAGCAACCCGTCTTGGTCTATTTGTGCAAATTCACTACCTTTTGTAATATTATATGTTAGGAAATAATTGTTTGTTCTTGTTGGATAAATCGTTGAACTTATATTTAAACTTTCACCTTGCTCACATGCGTTTTCTATGTTTTCAGCACTTATGGTAATTTTCTCAATTTTAGAAAACTGTTTTAAAATGATAATGTTAGTTAAAATATTAGTATTTTTGCGATAAGAAATTTCTAAAGAATCAGTAAAAGCTTCTGGTGCATGTATTTTTAAAAATATCTTGTTGTCTTTCATATAACAATTTCTAGCATTATACCAAAAATTGTTAGCTTCAGAAAGAACACATTCACCATTATCATATTCTAGATATATATCTGGCAAAGCTACTCCATCATTGTCTTTTAGTATTAAAGTATCTACGGTTGATATTTTAGCTAGGTTTTTTTCAGTTTGATTTGAGCATGAAAAAAGCAGGATGCCTACTAATATTAATAGTGTAATGCTTAATGCTATAAGTAAAATGTTTTTTTTAGCTCTTTTGTAATGCAACATACTTCATCCATTTAAAAAAATTATTTTTAGTTATTTCATAATTCATTTTTGATAAGTGTTAAATTAATTAAACATTAAATGTTACTAAATAAACAAAATTCCCTAAAAGCCTCATCTTAATATTGTTAAAGCACATGATTTGATTGATATTTTTTTAATTGTAATTTTAAAAAAAATTGCAAATTAAGATATACTTTTTAGTAAGATTGTATAAGTTTATATGTAAATTATTTAAAACAAGTTAGTCTCAAAAGCAAAAATATTATATCATAATTCATTTGTAAAAACAAACTTAGATTAAATAAAGAAAGGAAACATTGTATTAACAACGTGAATAATATGTGAATAATTATAATGCTAGATATTTCTTTATAAAAAGCATGCTTTGTTTTCATCATAGTGACATTTTTATTTTTTAATTAATACACACTCCCCCTTCTTCATCGAATAGGCTGATTATTGTA
>JAITQU010000113.1 GCA_031288735.1 Christensenellaceae bacterium | reverse complement strand
GAAAAGACACCACAATAAGCATTTCTAATGTAGAAAAAGCTCCTTTAAATACAGTTTAAGAAATGCGTCTTGAATTTATCAACATTAGCAATTAATTCAGTTGAGGTGTGAACAGTAACAATTCCTGACTGAAAATATCACAAAAAAAAATTAATTGTTGACAAATTGGAAGGCAACTGATACAATCGAAATTGAACTGAACATCGACTTCAGGTCTCCACTCCTCCCCGATTTGCACAAATTAATACACACTCCCTTTTTGTGTTGATGTCATTATACAAACGGAATAAATCCAAAAAAAATGCTTTTTGACGCTATAACCATTATATTACATTTTGCTTATGAAGCCCAATCTATTTTACTACGTCACCACGTCAAACATGATAAGTTCCCGACTATGGCAATTTGAAATCAAGTTTAAATTTGGATATATTAGGATATGAACTGTATGTCGTTTCAGTTACTGAATTTAATCTTATAAATCCTTTTTTAGAAAAACATAGCGGGACAAGAACAGAAATCCGATTACTAGTATTATTCTTACAATGTATATTGCAGTAAACACACCAATCTCCAGACTCCCAGCTTGATAATTATTAAACTCACCTACTAATGAAACTACTGTACCACTAGACATGGATGATAGCAATGCATATAATGCCACAATAATAACATTTACTAGTATCGAAAAATACATGTTTTTAATTAGCAAACAGACAGCGAATATTAATATTGAGAATAACGAGATTGTGCATAAAACCGCCAAATATCCAAGTATGCAATATGAAATTGAACTTATTATGTATATGTTTGTTTGGCTTATTATTAATACATTTTGATAGTTTGTTTTAAACACAAGTCCAGTCAAAAACACTAATAAAAACAGTAGCGAAGTAATAATGCCTAAAAAACATTCATATGCCAAAAACTTCTTAAGTATAATTTTTTTTCTATCTTCATGAACATAAATCTGTTTGTATAATCCAGTTGAAAAATCATAGTTTATAATAGTAGATGCGACTTGAATTATTATTATTAACAGAAAAATTCCACATAAACTCAGCATATTCAATGTGTAATCTAATTTATCAGCAGCATACATTTCAACCGCTGTGTCTGCGGTATTAGTGATAAATTCATTGTATGTTATTTTGTTTTCAAGCAGATATTCTAAAACCCTAATTGACTTTTTGTGTTTTTCAATTTCAGTGGTCGTATCATATGTATTGAGTTTAAGATCGTCAAGTTTTTCATAAATAGATGTAATTTTAGTTTTTAATTCATCGAACGAGTTGTATTCATATTCCGCAATAAAGTGAACCGATTTTGTGTAAGTATTAGTCGCATACACGCTAGCAATCACGAAAAATATAACAATAAACAATAGTAATGTAGTGGTTATTTTGGAGCTTTTTAGTAATCTAAACAAATTTTTAGTCATCTAGTTTGTTCTCCTCACTATTGTAACTTTTTGATGATGTTTTGACTACACCAATTAAAGAGCAATCAACAAGTCTTTTGATAACTATTGGCAAGTACTCCTGTGTTAAATTTACAACTATTTCAGTTGCGCCTATTTCATCTATAGCACAATCTCCTAGTAAATTCAATGCCATTTTTTTAGACTGCTCATCAATAAAAGTAAGGCAATATTTGTTTGGTAATATACCAATGTCAATTTCCTGTTCATTAAGAAGACCGTTTTCTAGAACTAATATTTTATCGCAATATTCATTAATACGCGAAATATTATGAGTCACTATTATCACACTCTTTGCACTCTCACGCAAAGTATTAATTAAATCAAGCACTATGCCAGTTGACTCAAAATCCAATGAGTTAAACGGCTCATCAAGTAAAACCAAATCCGCATTTGTTGCAAAAACTATTGCTAATGCAAGTTTTTGTCGCATACCTAACGAGTATTTGCGGACTGCTTTATGCATATAGTCCGACAGCCCGAGTGAAGATGCAATTTCTGTAACTTTAGGAACCAGTTTTTTGCCAAGAATGTATTCGATATTATCAAGTCCTGAAAATCCATCAATAAATACAGGTGTTTCTATCAAAGCGGATAAGGAAAAATTAGATTTTTCAAATCGACCAGAAAAATTTTTAATCAAACCAGCAATTATTTTTAATAATGTTGATTTTCCAGCACCATTCTTACCTAAAATGGCAACACTAGCACCTCTTGAAATTGAAAATTCAAGATCCTGTAAAACTTTATTTTCGCCATATGATTTGCAAATATTATTAAGACTTATTAGGTTATTAACAATCATTTAGAGTCCTCTATAGAAAAATTAATGCCATCATCGTTGTCACAACTTAAAACTAGTCGTTTATTGTCTACTATTCCAGTATATGCATATTTGTTAAACACATAAAATTTCAAACTTATAGATTTACTGGTATAATCAATTTTAACATCATACTCACTGTTTATTTTTTCACAGAGTGTAGCTAGTGAATCAAAATCACTGAAAAACTTAAAATAGGACCAAGCTAAAAAAGTAACTCTATCCGATAAATTATCAGAAAATGATAATTGGGGGTTATTATCAAACGGGCCAGGCACAAACATACGACCTGCAATATCCATAGAAAATGCTTCAATATGAGTGTTTTTGATACTAATGTCCAAAGAAGGGCCCTGATGAAAGAGAGTAAAGTAGTAACCATCTTGCAGAAATAAGTAAGTGGTTGTGCCAGGTTTTGAAGATTTTTTAGCAACTAGTCGCTGATCATTTTCTATTTCGTCAAGGGGAACAGCGTCCTTGAATGCGGTTGAAACGTAAAGGTAATGTGTATCCTCTCGAAGTTTGTCAACTCGGTGTTTTCCTATTGAAAATGTTGTTCTATCATCAAAACTATCGAGTTTTATCTCTTTTTTCGCATAACTTAAAGGGAAATAAACACCAAGTCCAATACCGACAATAAGAATAATTGCAATACAAAAAATAAGGATTTTTAAATTTTTAGTCATATAGCACCTAATTAAGAATCTTTGTTAACACAAAGTCAAATGCATTTATCAAAGAAGCAGGATAGTAAGAATATTGCTTGTAGGACTCATTTGTAGTTGCATTCTCCCAACCATCATTGACAATAACGAAATCTTCATACTTAGTTGTCGTGGTATTTATCCATAAGACTTTTGTAGTGTACGTGACAGTATATCTAATATATCCTACAGCATGCATTGTATGATCAACACAAGAGAATAAAACCGTGTATCCTGAATCAACTCGACTTTTCAAATTATTATAAATATTAAGATGGTCATTGTTGCCACGTTTTGATGAACCAAAGTGTTCAAACGAAGCAGAGACTATTGAATCAATTTTATCTGAGGACGTGCCAGCGGAAGTCCACCAGTTGTTAACTCTTGCAATATCCATAACAGCATTAAAAGTTGTTTGATTATTTCCGCTCCAAGTTCCATTATGCGGAAATTAAAGGAAAATACTGCAGTTTCCGTCATCAGCGAAGCGGTTTTTTGATTAATATTGTAACATATGTATTTTGACGGTCTAACCATATATTAAATGGCTTAAATTCTTCTTAAGTCAAGGGAACTTGTAGCGTCACCTAATGATAGTAATAAACAACAAATTATTCTTTAAATGGAATCAAAGATGCAAATCCTGGGATCAGGTCCTCATCTGTTGGAACATAATCGGTCATTGTTGATGCATCATATGACGCATATGCTGCCAAATCAAAATATCCAGTTCCAGTAAGTCCAAATAATATTGTTTTTTTAGTACCATTAGCCTTGCATGCTAGCGCCTCATCTATTGCGCCTTTGATAGCATGAGCAGATTCGGGAGCAGGGAGTATACCTTCTGTTCTGAGAAATGATTTTGCAGCTTCGAAGACATCAGTCTGGATATACGATCTGGCTTCTATATGCCCATCATGGTATAACTTTGATATAATTGGACTCATTCCATGATAACGTAAGCCCCCAGCATGGTTTGCCGCAGGCATGAATCCGCAACCAAGAGTATACATTTTTATAAGAGGCGTGGTTCGACCAGTATCGCCAAAGTCATAGGCGTATTTACCACGTGTCATTGATGGGCAAGAAGCAGGCTCAATTGCGATAAATCGAGTTGAGTTTTTGCTGTTTAATTTGTCACCCATAAATGGGGATATGAGTCCGCCGAAATTTGAACCACCACCAGCACAGCCAATAATAATGTCTGGCACAATGCCGTATTTTTCTAATGCGATTTTTGATTCTAACCCTATAACAGATTGATGCAAAATGACATGGTCAAGTACGCTACCTAATACATACCGACATTTATCACGGGTAACAGCTAATTCGATAGCTTCGCTTATTGCACACCCTAGTGAACCATTAGTAGTGGGATCACTCGCAAGAATACTTCGGCCAGAGGCGGTTGTTGATGATGGTGATGGTATGACTTTAGCACCATAGGTTTCCATTACTGCCTTTCTGTATGGTTTTTGCTCACTAGAAACCTTTACCATAAATACAGTTAAATCCATGTCATAATATGCGCAAGCCATAGATAATGCGGTACCCCATTGTCCAGCCCCAGTTTCTGTAGTGAGAGAAGTGAGACCTTCCTGTTTAGCATAGAAAACTTGAGCAACAGCGGAGTTTAACTTGTGTGAGCCTGATGTATTATTGCCCTCAAATTTGTAATATATCTCAGCAGGTGTGTCGAGATACTTTTCAAGCGAATAAGCTCTAATTAAAGGTGATGGACGGAACATTTTGTAGAAGTCTAATATCCCATCTGGAATTGGAATAAGTTTGTCTGTTTGATTTAGCTCTTGAGAAACCAATTCTTTACAAAAGACAGGATATAAATCCTCAGCAGTGCATGGTCGTAGTTCGCCAGGATGGATGAAAGGCGGATGCTTTTCTTTCATATCAGCCCTAACATTGTACCAGCTTGTAGGCATTTCTTTTTCAGAAAGATATGTTTTTACAGGTATTTTTGTGTTTTTACTTTTCATTTAAAAACTCCTTTAAATGTATTTTTTATCTTAAAATATCTATTTGTACTAAAATTATCATAAAAAGTGTGAGATAATATGCGGTTATACTGTTTTATATAAATCTAACAAAAGGTCTAAGCTCTTAAATAGAACTCCTCTTGGTCGTTTCGCATTATGCTCTATTATTTCTTGTCGTGTTTCGTCAAATGCAGATTGATTTTCAATGAAATCATTTAGTCTCGAAATAAGAGAGTCAGCATTATAGACAGGAATTATTTTTTTATCTAGATAGGAAACGGTGCGTTGCTCTGTTTCTGTTTTAGGCTGTAACGAAAAGAACAGCTTTTCACCATAGAATGTTTTTGCAATGGACAATGGAGTTGGTCTACCGATAACTATGTCAGCGTTAGCGTAAACAGGATGCGAGCACTGTCCCTCATTGATTGCAGTAATTCCTTTCTCTCTTGCATAAACTAAAATATTCCTATCCTTTCCGCAATCAACAATGACATTAAATTTTTCGCGTTTGTCTTTAAGAACGTCAAGCGCCTCGCGAATGCCAGCATTTTCTGAGTGGGGGACAGAAACTAATATTGTAGGCTTATCGTGCGAAAAGTTATATTTTGTAAAAAACTCCTGTTTATCAAATTCTGCATCAAATTCTGTGTTGATAGGAAAATCCGAGAGTATTACATCGTTTTCAGGGATATTGTTATTCACAAGGGTAGTTTTGATTGCCATATTGTCTACATAGAATTTATTGATATGCTTGTTTATTATTCGATGACTTACAATATAATCAGTAACAACCATAACTATAGGAACATCAGGCATAGCTTTGTTTCGGGCTGCTATAATGTCTTTCATAACTGAAGCATCGTTTAAAACGATCAGGTCTGGAGAGTAACGTATTAAGATGTTGTAGGCTTTAGCATGTGCAACATTATTTGGGTTGAACTTAATGTCTTGAGGTGGCAATCGGTCTATAATAAAAGATTGAAATTTGCGCTTAGCTTTTTCAGCTGTTCGCATCACAAACCCATCCTCATTAAACAATCTGGTTTTGATCAATTTTGAAATAATACTTTGAAACTCTGATTCTCCTATAATTATCGCAAGATTGTTTGGATCGCTTGCAAGATAGTCTTTAATTGCCTGTGCATTTTCTTGATTGTATTCGTCTGTGAATACTATTGTAGTTCTTTTGTTTTTCATATTTAGATTCCCCTTTCTAATCTCGTATTTGTAACAAATTCGTTGCTAAAACAAGTATTGTTTTGCATTATGTAAAATTTTACAACATTTGTAATACACTATAACAAGAATTAAGACTAAACTTCAATGACTATTGGTATGATTAAAGCACGGCGCTTGACATGTGAAAAGAGTATTTTTGATGTTGTCTTGCGCACAATGTTTTTCACATCATTTACATCCACTTCGCCAGTCTCAACAGAGTTAAATCGTTCAGAAACACTTTCCTTTATTGCTTCGACTACTGTGTCCGTAATATTTAAACCACGAGTTATTACAATGGGTGCGCTTGTCAAGACACCAGTCTGAGATAGAGTAACAAGAACTATAACGATTCCATCTTCAGAAATTGTTTTCCTGTCACGCAATTGCATTTCGGAATTTTCTTGTAGATTGCCATCTAACATAATACTCCCTGATGGAACGGATTCAGAACGATTAATTCCAGATTTAGACACCAAAAAGACGTGTCCTAACTCGGGTATCGTAATGTTTTCGGATGGGATTCCCATCATCTCCGCTAGCTCAGCGTGTTTTTTTAGGTGCCGATATTCACCGTGAACAGGAATAAAGTATTTTGGATGAACTAAAGAAATCATCATTTTTAATTCTTCCCTACAAGCGTGCCCCGAAACGTGTACGGCGTGCAAGGATTCATAAACAACATCAGCACCTAATCGAGATAGATTATTGATTAGTTTATAAATAGGTTTTTCATTGCCAGGAATTGGGTTTGCGGACAGAATTACAGTATCGTTTTTGTTTATCATAATACTTTTGAATTCGTTCATGCTCATGCGAGACAATGCAGACTCAGGTTCTCCTTGTGTTCCTGTCGTAATAACACATAGTCGATCATATGGAATTGATGATATTTTGTCTAGATCAATGAGTCTATCTGGAGGAAATATTAATTCCTTTATGTGTGATGCGATTTTAGCAATGTTTTCCATAGATCGACCACTAAAAGCAATGCGTCTTCCATATTTTACTGCGCAGTTGATAATTTGTTGTACACGGTGAATATTTGATGCAAAGGTAGCTACTAATATGCGTTTGTTTGTGTTTTGAGAAAAAATAGTATCAAGACTTTTCCCAACGTTACGTTCAGACATTGTGTAGCCATCACGCTCCGCATTGGTGGAATCTTGCAACATAAGCAAGACTCCGCGTGAGCCAATTTCAGCAATGCGCGCAAAATCAATCACTTTGCCATCAATGGGAGTATGATCGATTTTGAAATCGCCAGTAAAGAATATCACGCCTTTAGGAGTTGTAATTGAAACCGCAAATGACCCTGCAATTGAGTGTGTTATTCGGATAAATTCCACTGAAAAACAGCCCATAGAAACACTTTCTCTGTCGTGAGCTTCAATTAACTTAGAACCTGTCATTTTATGTTCGTTTAATTTGTGTTGAACAAGTGCGATTGTAAGATTAGACCCATAAACAGGAGTGTTCACTTCTTTTAAAATATATGGAACTGCACCTATGTGATCTTCGTGTCCATGTGTAAGTACGATTCCTTTAATTTTGTCTTTTCGTTGAACTATATATGAAAAATCTGGAATTAGGAAGTCTATTCCTGGCATTTCTTCTGGATTAGGAAACGATAAGCCAGCATCGATTACGATGATGCTATCATTATATTCAAGAAGAGTCATGTTTTTGCCAATTTCACCAATTCCACCAAGGAAAATTATCTTTAATTCTTTTGCCAAAACGCATCCTCGCACCGCAATTACATGCCTGATTGATGAACCGAAGAACATGCATTAGGAATGATTTTCGATTTTAATTTTACTTTTCGAAAACATTTGACAAACACAAAAGCGACAGGTTCTTAAACAAACATAAAGCGGAAAAACAATTTATTGATATTATTATATACTATGAGTTGAGAATATTCAACAAGTTTTTATTTCATTGTTATTACGCTCAATAATAGCAATATGCAGATTATATACAACAAAATTCTACAAAAAACACAAAATATCATCTAGGCGGGGCACATAATAATGTCCTATTATGCACACGATAAGATGGATACCATGAACTAAATTTGAAGCGCAATAATTACACATATCAAGCACTTTGATCTTTTTAGGTGGTTACGTAACTTGATTCTTTGTTAATAGTGACGTACTCCAGCCGACTAACGCCTACGGCGTTTGAGTCTCAGTTTACCATGAAATCCAATAATGCCCGCTTCTTTGTTGTCTTGGTAACCATCCACTACTTCTCTGATTGGATTTTCTCTTAGTGTTATTTTCATATTTGTTTAATTTCCAGTTTTTTTATAACAATTCTAGCATAAGTCACTTCAACAACACCATTTACCATCAAGTATAAATCACCATCTACGGCGGCGCACCTTTGAATATCTTTCCTGTATTTCTTATGTTCGGGCTTATGGTGCTACACCAATTTCCAAGCCACATGTTGCAATCCCTAGCCCAACAAGCTCAAATTAACTAGGGTTAAACTTGTCTAAAAAAGTTATAGGAACTCCCATAAGGACATCATAGTCACATGGAATATCACAGACTTTATTAACATTAATTGCATTAAAGTTCTCGTATTTTGGATACTCAAACGGACTATATTTTTTGTATAAGGTCAATGCTTGTGCATGCTTTGAGACAACTAAATTAGTATACCAATTTATTGCTGGTGTTTTAATAAAATAGTCCCCGTCATAGCCTCTTTGCTTGCAAAACTCAAT
>JAITQU010000103.1 GCA_031288735.1 Christensenellaceae bacterium | reverse complement strand
TCAAGTGGGTAGCCATTACTCCAAATTCTTCTGATTTCCCTCTAAATTGGCAAAGTATTGTCGCTATTAATGAAATTTACGCTAGTTATATCGCTTTACTATCATTTTTACGGCTAGTTAATTTTATACGCAACTCAAGTTTTAGATTTGCATCGAGGCGTCTGTCATAACCAAAAAAGCGGGTTTTGACAGCCGAACCATCTTATTAGGTTAAAGTGTGAGCAGTAGCCACATGTAGGAGGATGCGCCAAAGCCTTCAAAATAGTTGAATTTCGTGTTATTTTATGCTAACATAACGATATTCAATTTTTTAAAAGTTACAAGACCTGGTTCATTCATAAAGTTTCCTGTCAAAAAAGCATACAGAAAGAAAAGCTAGCAAAAATTTTGTAGCTATGTTAATTGATGATCCATAATGTCAAGTAGAAAAGGAATCCTCCTAATTCAGCGACAATCAGTTTTTTAACATGATTGGATGCTAATATTAATAGCGCATTTTTACATAGCCGACAAGAAAATCAAATAATATAAACGGTACTAAAAAGAAAAAACCAATAAAACACACGCTAGAATTTCAATGCAAATACGGATTTAACAAGTATCTGAATTTGTCGATGGAAATCAAGCACACTCAAAACATCTAATAGAGAAAACTAGAGTAGGTTGTATAGTGTGTTAAATATAATAGCATAACATGACAAACTCATTAAATAGTTCGAAAGGCTTCTCGTCTCAAAGGTTGCAAACACGGCAAGCTGTATTAGGTTTGATAATTGTAATGACTTTTTTAATGCTTTAATATCATTTTGGCAGATGTGAATGTAGTAGTCATTACAAGAACAGTCTTTCTCGAATAGTTTTGGTTCTTGAAGCATCTACTTGAACGCTTTATTAGATTCTAATTGTGTCAAAAACTTGCTCAAAGATACTTGATTCTGCAAAATATTTGGATAAATAATTTCGCTTGAATTGTTCAATGAAGTTTTATTCCAAGCGCAAAATCCCCAAGATCAAAGAGATGACAGCAGACGATATTAACAAGTCAAACAGTGATTAAGCATTCGAGTGTGTATTATTCATTGCTCGATGATTTTTGTGTTTAAGCGAAGAAGTTTACATTACAACGCTTTACCGTTTGCCGAGTAGTGTAGGCGTGTGATTAATAAGTATTAACAAGCAAACTAATGAACACGCAAATCTTCTAGTAACGCGCGCGAAAAGAAAACAATTGCATTTGCAGAGTATATCAATAATAAGCGAGAGGCGTTTAAAAATTAAAAAGTGTTCGCACGTGAGGTTTTCTAATGAATACAAATAGTAATAACAGCAATCTACGGACTTTTCTTATAGTTGTTGGAGCTATAGTTGCTGTGATCCTTTTAGCAGTGTTTATTCCAGCTGCAACTCAAAAAACGCCACAAATTTCTTACAGCGAATTAGTCGATGGTTTACAAAAACCTGACGGCGAAACAAAAATAATAGGTCTCCTTTTTGTCGACAGCTACGAGGTCAATGTTTTATACAACAAAGATGTTGTCAGGATGAGTGATTTTAAAGCAAAAAAGTTTAAATCTGCTACTGCAGTTGTTACCTATCGCGATACCCTTGCTGTGACAATAGAAGAGATTTTTCAGGATAGAGCTATAGAAGATCGCCCATATATTTCACTTAACGACCCCAATAGTGGAAATTTTATGAATTATCTTTTTCCTGCCTTATCATTTGCAATCCTCTTAGGTCTAGGTATATTCATGGTAGTGTCCATGCGTAGTAATAAAAATGTTGGTGGGCTTGCAGGATTTGGAAAAAGCAAGGCGCATGTAGCAAATGCCGTAAAAGTACGATTTAACGATGTGGCTGGAGCAGAGGAAGAAAAAGAAGAGCTCAAGGAAGTTGTTGAGTTTCTTAAAATGCCTAAAAAATTCCGACAAGTTGGAGCAAGAATTCCCAAGGGTGTACTGTTAGTAGGATTGCCAGGAACTGGAAAAACTCTTTTTGCAAAAGCAGTAGCTGGAGAAGCAAACGTTCCATTCTTTTCTATAAGTGGGTCTGATTTTGTAGAAATGTTTGTAGGAATGGGCGCATCGCGTGTTCGAGATCTATTTGCACAAGCTAAGAAAAACAGGCCCTGTATTGTTTTTATTGATGAAATTGATGCTGTTGGACGTAAGAGGGGAGCTGGATTAGGTGGCGGGAATGATGAACGTGAGCAAACTTTAAACCAGTTACTAGTACAGATGGATGGATTTGAAGAAAATGATGGTGTTGTTATTATGGCAGCTACTAACCGTGTTGACGTGTTAGATCCTGCCCTTTTAAGACCAGGACGGTTTGATAGACAGATTTACGTTAATATGCCAGACGTTGCTGGTAGAGAAGGCATTTTTAGAGTTCATTGTAGGAATAAACCACTTTCACCAGATATTGAATTCAAACAATTAGCAAGACTAACAACAGGTTTTTCTGGTGCTGACATAGAGAATTTACTAAACGAAGCGGCTATTCTTGCTGCAAGGGATAACAGAGCTGTAATACTAATGAAAGATATATTAGAGGGGATAAATAAGGTAATTTTAGGCCCACAAAAAAAATCGAGAGTTGTCACAGAAAAAGATAAGAGAATAACAGCTTACCACGAAGCTGGACATGCTATTGTTGGGAAGAAGATGAAGTATTCTGAGGATGTACAGGAAGTTTCTATAGTACCACGAGGTGCTGCTGGAGGATACACACTTCATCGTGCGAAAACTGACGATGATTATACGACAAAGAACTATTTAAACGATCGTATAGCAGTACTTTTAGGCGGTCGAGCAGCAGAAGAGCTTGTAATACTAGATATATCAACGGGTGCATCTCACGATCTTAAAACTGCAACAGGATTAGCGCGAAACATGGTAGTAGAATGGGGAATGAGCGATGCATTGCCAAACATTTTTTATGGTGGCGAACAAGAGGTGTTCATTGGCAGAGACTATCAAACACAATCTTCTTACAGCGAGTCGATTGCGACGGTAATTGATACTGAGATAAGAAAAATAATAGATAAAAATTATGAAAGAACGCTTAAGATTATAAAAGAAAATATCGATGCGATGCATGCAACCGTACGCTTGTTATTTGAGCAAGAAACAATCTATGGGGACGAACTCGACCTAATATTAGAAGGAAAGAGCGTAGCAGAGGTAACTGAATATATAAATAATAAACGTAGTGAGCAGGAAAGCATTGCGGAGCAAAGGAGAAAACTTGCAGAAGAAATGAAATTGACTTTGAGCAATTCAGAAACGCCTTCAGCCCCAAAGCAAAATATATCCATTAGAACAACGTTTGGTAATGCAAGTTCAATTATAGTGCCTGAGCCAGTAAAGACCAAAGAGGTGACACACGATACGGCAATTTCAAAAAAGACAATTGAAACAAGCAGTGAAGTTGATAGCTCTTTTGAAAAGGAATTGGATGAACAAAGAGTGGAAAAAAAGGTACAAGATATCGCAGGCTATAGGCCAATAGGTAAGACAAATAGCACGGAGAAATTGAAATCTTCCGATGTCGATGAAAGCGATATAATTAATGATGCGGATGACAAAAAGGAATAGGAACGAATAATATTACAAATAATAAAAAGAGCTGTGTTTCGCTTTTAATAAGCGTGGCACAGCTTTTTTAAACAGAGAGTGACGTACTCCCGCCGACTAACGCCTACGGCGTTTGAGGCGTGGACTTCTTGGGAACTCAAACTCACGGCAGGATGTTTACCAAGCTATACCCATGCGTCCAACAACGCGAGTTGTCAAGGGTAAATATGATTTTTGTTGAAGGTTTGTCAATCATTTGCAACATTTTTTTAAAACTTTTTACAAGTTATTTAAATACTTGAAAATTTTCAATTTTCTGCGACAATTCATTTTACATTCTACAATGACTCCATACTTTAGCTCCTAGATACATAAATTATTGACAATTGTCCGTGTTTTTGATAATATATATTTGATATTTCAACTTTTTGTTTTTATCGGCTATAGAAGAAGAATATTGGATTTTGGTTTGCAAAGCTTGTTTTGTTTTCTTTCATTGGGATATTAACTGCGCATATTTTTCGCAAATGAGTGTTACTCCTACTTAAAGTGAGCACTATGTGAACACTACGCTACTTAAGCTCGTTGAATAAAGTTTCAAAACACCAAGCGTTAAAATACTGTTTTTTATTCGACACAGATTGCATTCGTTAAGTCAAAATCTGATGATATTTCGAAAATGCATTAAACTTTGGTATGTGTTAACACACATCCAATCAATCATTTAGGTGTTCGTTACTACTACAAGTTGATTTAAGAAACATATTTACAATATCTGTTTATTGTACACTAAATCGATGTACAACAGTATTTTAGAAAGGAGATGTGCATGCCAATCATGTTTGACATAATTATAAACCCAGTTTCAGCCAATGGTGGTAGCTTAAAGGTTCTTAAAACTATAGAATCAGTTTTAAAGGAGAAAAACATACCTTACGAGGTTCATGAAAGCAAGTTTCATGGTCACACTATTGAAATCATGCGTGAATTGAATAAAAAAGACCAATTACAGGTTATTTTAATGGGTGGTGATGGAACTTTTAGTGAGGCTTTGACTGGCATTGAAAATTTTGATTCTGTTGTAGTTGGATTTATTCCATGTGGATCTGGAAACGATTATGCCAAGGCAGCAAAAATCCCAAATGAACCTAAAGTAGCTCTAGATCGCATATTAGCAAACAACATAGGTTTTGCAGATTTCATAGAAATGCCCTCGCGACGCTCAATCAATTGTGCAGGTGCTGGTATGGATGTCGATGTGCTGGTCAAATACGACACTGTCCGAGGGCTGAAAGGTAAGGCACGGTATTATTTTGCTTTATTTTATACGCTACTACATCTTAAATTTCACAAAGTAAGGTTTACTATAGATGGAATAACCGAAGAGAAAAATGTCTTCCTTATTACTGTTGCAAATGGGACTTGTATTGGCGGTGGCATGCCAATTTCACCTGAATCGGATCCTTTCGATGGGTTATTTAATGTTGTTTATATAAATGAAATTCCTAAACGCAAGGTCTTACCACTTTTATTAAAATTTTTAAAAGGTAAGCATATCTTTGAGCCTTGCACATCAGTTATTAAAGCTAATGAGGTTAAAATAGAGATACTTGATGAAGGCAAAGTCGAAATTGATGGTGAGGTTCTTGATCAGCGCATACTAGAGTGCAAGTTGATTTCAAATAAGCTTAGAATTTTTAAATAATTCCCACAGTGGCGATCATTTCTTTCATTAATGTAGCATTATATTTAGAGATTCCAAATAATCGCACTTTTAAGTGTGAGTCTAGTATATTAAGAAGATGACTGGACTTGGCATTGATTTGTAAAAATGATGTAGGATAATAGATAGTCTGTAGTCGGTGTTTATTTCAATTTCGATTGTGGTACATTCCTTTTTGTCAATACCTAATTTCTTTCAAACACTTTATTCGATTTCACCTTATAAATACAAGTATTTTTTGCACGTTGAGCGTGTCTATTTTCACCTCGTCATGCGCTTATACTAAAAATAAGTTCCCTCCTCCTTTGTGCATTCCTATGTCGACACAAAATATACTTTTTAATTTTTCAAACACCCAATCGGCACTACAAGCACGCCGTCTGGTCGTTGGTGAGCAAAGCCCGTAGCAACAAGCACCATGAGAAAAGAGGGTGCTTTCATTTTTTCGGTGTCAACCACCTCCTGTAACTTTAACAAATTTTTAACACCTCCTTCAATTGCCTCTTCACCACCAAGTTTTATTTCAATCGCCGCCCATTTGCCGTTGTTTAAATGAATGATCGTATCAATTTCAAGTCCTCGCGAGTCCCTAAAATTGAATACTTTTCCGTCTATACTATCGGCATAAATGCGCAAGTCCCTTACGCACATACTTTCAAAAAGCAGTCCAAAGGTATTTAAGTCGCTCATCAAATCTTCGGCGTTTGCATCCAGTAGAGTAGCTACAATCGAGGGATCTACAAATTGCCGCGTGTCAGCGGTACGTAACATTGCCTTTGAGCGCAAGCGGGGTGACCACGCTTCGACATCATCAATCACAAAAAGTTTTTTAAATGCGTTTATATACGACTCTATCGTTCGCAAATCACATGCGACATAATTTGCCTCTAAATCTTTTTGCAAAGTTTGAATCTTTGCGGATGCTGAAACATTTCTCGCATATGAACGTAAAATGGCTCTTGCCCTTGCCGCATTTCTTTTTATTCCATCTATATCGGTAATATCTGTTTCAACGAGCGAAGACACATAGTCCTTGGCGGCGTTTAGTGCAATGCTTTTATCAGTTTCAACGATGGCTTGAGGCCATCCACCACGGCACAAGATGTATGCAATATCCTTAAGCGATTTGCTATCCCTGCTACCACACGAATAGCCGTTTTTGAACAAGTCGCCAACTGAGATTGTGCCGTTTGATTCTTTTGATTCCCAAAGCGACATGGGACGCATAACAATCCTTTTTATTCTGCCGATGCCAGAGTGCCTTCCACTGTTCTCGATGGGCTTTGCCGACCCCGTGAGTATAAAAGAACCCTTTCCCCTTGTCTCATCGATTTCTGCGCGGATATAATCCCAAAGGTCAGGTATCTTCTGCCACTCATCAAACATAAGCGGTTTCGCTCCGTCAAGAAGTGCTTTGTCACCCATATCAGCATACATCATGTAAGTCTTACATTTGTTAGGGTTCTGTAATTCGACTACCGTTTTTGCAAATCGCTTCGATGTAGTTGACTTCCCACACCACTTGGGACCCTCTATTACAATGCACCCAACATATTTCATTGCTTCAGTGATTCTGATGTCGATTAATCTTTCTAAATAATTGCTCATGAAAGCCTCCCATACTCAAGATCATACATGAAAACCAGTCTATATGTCAACCCAAAATGCGTACTTTATCACATTTTTAATGCGTACTTTATAATAATTTTAATGCGTACTTTATCACAGCTTACTGCTATTGTTAATGTTTCGTTCTAGGTAAGTTCCTTAGTTCGAAAAATTTTAATCCCTTATTTTGTCTATCTCAATATGGAGTTTCTTAATTTTAGTGTTACTATTCACGCCACAGATTAAGACTCAGCTAAATTAATTGTTAATACTTCAACTATAAAACTAATATCTAAATTGCCATTTAAAACCTATTTCGCATTTGAAACGTTTTTTGTTGTGCCTTTTTCACTAAGGCAGTGACAGATTAATATTATGATCGTGTGAGCTGTAACTATAATGTTACTGAGCACCACAACCTGAGGTGAGTATATTAATTTGTGTAAATAGGTGGATATGAGCCAGACTGTTGTCGATATTTTGTTTTGTGCGATTGCATGTGTGAATCAAATCGAGAATAAACTTAGACTTGAAAATAAACAATTATGATGAATGTAAAATGAATTATCGCATAAAACTAGAAATTTTCAGACCGTCAGAGGACCTAATTTTTGCTCGTATATCTTTTAGAATTGCATCAAAATGAGAAAAAACGCTGCATCGAATTTTTACAAACTGCGTGCAGAGTGCAGAAAGTAATCAGTTTCCCCATATTTGGAGTGAACAGCAACACTATTATTACTATAATTACTATAGTTACTGTTCACACCCTATATGGGAAAACATGGTCACTGTCCATCCTTTGTATGATATTTGGAAAAAGATCAGCACTTTAGTGGGAAAAGCCACAGGCAATACGCGCTTCATATGTGGAAAAAGCTCTTTTAGATGGCAATTTAAGAAATTCGCCTTGAATTTATCAACATTAACAATTAATTCAGTTGATGTGTGAACAGTAACTTACTATAATTACGAACCAAGTCCAACCCAGTTTTTGCTATTGCAATTTGAGTATTTTTTTTGTATAATATTAGATAGCATGGGGCATCTGCTATCTTAATTTTGCAATTTGTCCAGTGAGGTGTTTCTATGACTAAAAGGTGGCTCATAACTGTTTTTACAATATTGCTTTTACTTTTAGTGATAGCGTTCTTTGCGTGCACCGACTCAGTAGTGCCCGTTGGTTTTATTCTAAACCGAGAGAATATTAAAACTGAATATTCTGTTGGGGATATTTTAGACACAACAGGTATGACATTTAAAATAAGTTACTCAAATTCCACTAATACGACCTATGATATAGAAGATATTCGATCAGATTTAGTTTTTTCAGGTTTTGATACTACTAGGGAAACGTCATCCCAGCGAGTTACAATTTATTACAAAAACGACATTTCAGACTATTTTGACATTTCCATCGTTTCACGAGATGGCAGCCGCGCTAAATACAACGTTTCCTTTGATTCCCGTGGTGGATCTCCAATTGCTACTCTTGTAGTAGATGCATTAAGTACAATTGACCCACCTGAGATACCTATTAGAGATGGATATTATTTTGACGGGTGGTTTACTTCAGACACATTTGACTCTACCACATTATGGGATTTTAACGTCCTTACTGTACATCAAGATTTGACTTTGTACGCTAAATGGCAACGTTTTTTAACAGTTACTTTTTCTCCTGGCTTTGAAAACCAAGATATTGTCCGAAAGAACGTACGACCTGGTGTGGCGTATACTGATATTCCTGATATCCCAGAGCGATCTGGCTACAATGGTGTTTGGGAATATTATGGTGAATGGGATGATTTGATAGATGGTCAAATCATAAACGCTAACTACACTGCAAAAGAATATGAGGTTGTGTTCATCTTTAAAAATACTGCTGGAGAGAGAGTAGAAACCAAATTACCTATAACCTTCAATTACGGAAACAATGTTTTAGTTGAAGCTGCGACAATCCTCGCTGAACTAGAAATACCAGCTCCTAATCGACAGGTAATTGTTGGGTGGAAGCTTTCTGGTATTTCTAATACTACAGTAGATGATTACACTGAGATTGACGGTATTACATCAATTAGAGATAATTTGTACATTGAAGCTCTCTACGATATTGAAAAGTATAGTGTTTCTTTTAATTTTGGCTCGCTAATAACCCCACCCTACAATATAGTAACTGTTCAAAATATAACATACGACACTCTGATCCCACAAGACAGTGCTCCCACCGCTTCAGAATTTTCACCAGAAATTTTGTTTCGTAATCGTTTCAAAGCTTGGTGTAAGGATCCAGCTCTAACGACAGAGTGGGTTTTTAGCAATGACCGCGTTTCAAACAACATAACTTTGTATGCGCGTTGGATTCCATTAGTTTATGTTAATTTCTATGGCTCTGGAACGATAGATGAACCCGCACTTAGTTTATCTATTCCCATCGAACTCGGTGGTACTCTAAGTGAAATACCTGCTGTTCCACAATTTGAAGGCTTTACTACTTTCTGGAATATAGACCTTGATGGTTTTTCCAATATTCAATCTGATCTTGAAATTCGTTTTTCTACTTTAATTAGACAATACCTTATAGTCTTCAAAATGCCTGATGGAACGATCTTACCAGTCTATGGTAGATATGAACAAATTTTGACACATGGCACTGCTATAGAAAATTATCCTCAAACACCATCATTAGAGCATTATTCGTTTAAAGAATGGCGATGCGCAATTGCAGATGCTGACTTCAATAATGTGACTATGGACATGACTATAACTGCATTGTTTGAGCACATTGAGTTTACTGTAATATTTACTACCAACATCAGTGGTGCGACTACAACTATAAAAACAATTAGTGCTAATTCTGGCGAAATTATTCCTGACTATGACAGGCCAAGCAATCCATTTTATGATAATTTCGCATTTGATGGTTGGGGAATTGTAAACTCTGATGCAATGTGGAACTTAAACGATGATATCGTTCTAAGCAACCTGACACTGATTGCCGTTTGGTCTCCATTGCACTTAGTGCGGTTCTTTTCTGACGATAATTCAAAGCTAGGTGAGGTTAGCGTAAAGCATGGGAACTATATTGCATCAGTAGATGTACCAACTATCCCAGCCCGTACTGGTTTTACTAGTGTCTGGACACAAAGTGGAACTGAGGTAAACCTTTCTCAATACCAAATCAATTCCGAAACTAATTTTACCGCTAACTATTCACGCGAAAGCTATGAACTCGTTTTCTCATTTCAAAATGCAAGATCGGGTGAATATGTAGACAGTTGCAAGATTTTTGTTTACTATGGCCTTACTATTTCTATTCCATTAGAATCGTCACCTGTAAGAGATGGGTACACGTTTGAAAGATGGGATGGCTATGAACCCAACATGATAGCTACAAAAAATGCAACCTTTACAGCAAGATTCACTCCTTGGAAGTTAAATGTTAGTTTCGTTATTACAAATCCTAACGTGCTTACTCCAGCGGATAATGGCAAACTTGTCCTTCTAGAATACAATGGAGCAAATGCAATTACATATAATCAGGCTGCTGGGGCGCCAGCAAATCCTATGCGCGAGCATATGGGCTATCGCTTCATTGGTTGGTCACCGAGTCCTTCATTAATAACAGGTCCTTATGATGGTGCTTCTGTTGAAATAGTTGCTGTTTTTGAGCAAATATTCTATGAGGTACAGTTCATACTAAAAACTCGGGTTAACGAAACTCTTATGGGTAGCTTGCGGATGCCGCATGATTCCTCAATTATTGCCTCTCAGCTCACTGACATTTATAACTCCAATTCCGCACAAACAGCAATAAGTGGACATACTGGCTACAACTTCATAGGTTGGAGCTTAGATTATTTATCATCACAAGATGAGTCAACGCAGGTTCTTGCAAATGTTATTACAACAGCAACTAAAATATATGCTGTATTTGCCTTGAACACCTATACGGTTTTATTAGTTGATGGAGAAACTCAGATTGATTCTTTCACAAAGCAACACGGTAGTATAATAACAACAGCAGAGCTCAAGGAGTATGACAGCGCTAAACCAGACAAAGCATTTATGGGGTGGTATACCGATAAGGAACTCAGCATTAAGTATGTTCCAGGCTTACTTGTCACCTCAGGTTTCTCACTCTATGGGCGCTGGGATGCAAAAATATATGGTGATAACAAAGTAGAGTACAGTCTACAGACAAACTCACTGACGGGATACGAGGTCAGAGTTGTTGGTTTTTCTGGAGATCCTAATGTCACTAGTATTACAATCGCTACGCATTTTACTCGTGAGGAGGATAGTATAGACTATCCCGTTGTTGAAATTGGCAACGCCGCTTTTAGTGGCCTTACTAATTTAACCGAGGTTAATTTACCATCAACACTTAAAACTATCGGTATATATGCATTTTCAGGATGCACTGCGCTTACTAAAATCACCATTCCTAGTGATGTTACAATCATTGCATCTAACGCTTTCAAGAACTGCACAAATCTTCAAACAATCGAATTTGCGCCTCGTAGTGAGGTTATGCTATTAATAGAAGACGGTGCGTTTGCTGGTGATATATCCCTTGTGGATATATACAAGCTTGAATCCAATAATACTAAGACATATGGGCTTCCAGCTGGACTTACAGAAATTAAGAGCAACGTTTTTAACGGTGCAACAAGTTTAAGATCAATTATTTTGCCAGCAACTCTAACTACCATAGGTGATAAAGCGTTTTATGGTGCTTCATCACTAATATATGCTAAGTTCAACCGCTCGACTCCTCCCGCTCTTGGAACCAATGTGTTCTCTGGAACGGAACCTGGATTCCGTATATATGTGCCTGTGAGAGGAAATTATGACAACAATGTAGATTCATATGATGGCTGGAATGAGTTTAAAGGAAAATCTAAAATCTTCCAGTTCGATAATATAAGCAGTGATGGTAGATGGGCATATACTGTAACTACTATTAACTCAATTGCCTACGCATCGATTATTCAATACTTAGGTCAAGATAACGATCCAGATTTAAGTGAAACCATTGATGGTCTCTATAGTATCTCAGATGTTTCCGATTATGCATTTAACAGAAGCATCACAAAATTAACTATTCCATCAGATATTAACATTACGGAATTCACACTTGTTGGAACTAGTGCACTTTCTCATATTGTATTCATTATCAAGAATAACTCGTATATAAATCGCTCATATATCAAAGTAGCATTCGACACTAATATTAATCTCACAGAGTTATCTGTGACCGCAAATGGTACTTTACTTGATATTTTTGCAAGCAATCAATTACCAGTACGATTATCAAAAGTCAACATTCTCGATGGATCTAACGTTGTAATCCCTAGTCATATGTTTGATAGTGCAACGTACATAAAGGAAGTAAACCTCCCTGCAGGATTAACTGCAATTGGCGATTATGCTTTCTATGGTTGTATTGAATTAGCGAGATTGAATTTTTCTGATTATACAAGAACATCAAAGCTTATTAGTATAGGAGCAAATGCATTTTATAATGCTAAAAAACTAGACGTATCGCTTGCAACCGTACTAATTCCATTATCTGTTGTCTCAATTGGGCTTGATGCACTCTATAACACACAATTTTTAAGAGGCACCTTTTCGAATGGTTTAGTTATAGTGGGCAATGGAATTCTCTATGAGTACAAAAAGGGGTATGCTTATGATGGAGTGGTATCTCGTATTGTAACAATTCCAGATAATATTATTCGCATTAACGATAGGGCATTTTTCGGAAATACTGATATTGTTACTGTCATGAGTCCTACTGCGTTCACAGCTAATCTTAGTCAAATAGGTTCTGAAGCATTCTCTGGCATGACCATGCTTGAAAACGTTATTTTAGCAGGCAATATTACATTAATAGAGTCTAAAGCATTTGCTAACTCGGCTCGTTTGGGTAAATTCGCTTTGCCAAAGACAACGCAAGCTCCAACAATAGGACTTGATGCATTCAGTGGTACACCTACTGCAATTACATTATATGTCCGATTTGTAAAACCTCTAGACAACGTTTGGTCTAATATTAACACTCAATCGTTGATTTCACCACAGATCAACAGGTCGCTCCTTTTTGTTGATAACTATAATCTAAGCTCGGCAAGAATAATTGCCTATCTTGGTGATTCAAATCAAATTACTATTGGTAACACAACTGAGAACCCTGCGGGCGGGTCAGAATATATGGTTAGCGAGGTTGCTGCTCTTGCACTGCCCCGATATATTACTAGTTTAACTCTTGATGTTGCTGTTTCCCTTCGTAGCGATTCTTTCTATGGCTTAACAAATATTACGTCTTTAACGCTTACAAATAAAACTGCGTCATACGCAAATCCTACTGTGTTATCTAATGTAAACAAGGGAATGTATGCGTGGCTTATAAGCAATAATCCTTTGCTCACTCAATTATCAGTAGGAGGTCAATGGACGCTTAGTGAGCTGTTTAATGGGACACCTTTGCCATCGCATCTAACAAGAGTGCAAATTGATACTGAAGGACCTCAGGATACGATCTGGCGAATTGCGCCTTCGATGTTTAAAGATTGCATTTACATTACTGATATTGTTGTAGATAGATCAAATTTAGTCATTGAAAACATAGGACAAGATGCCTTCAAAAACAGTGGATGGTTAAACCAGTGGGATGACGATATTGTTTATCTATCAAATGCAAGTAACAAAAGATATGTTGTTGATTACAAAGGACTATCTACAACCGTTGATCTAACTGACGATTCATACGTGAGTGTTGCTCCCTATGCTCTTGCTGGAAACTCATATGTTGAGATAGTCAAGCTTGGTAGCTCTGTATCATACATAGGTGCTGGGGCATTCCGGAATATGAGTTCTCTTGCTAAGGTTTTTTCACTTAGTAATACTGCACTTGGACATCTCAACATTGGCGGTGGTGAATTTGATGGGACTGGTGGTCGTTATACCTATAACCAAATCAATACTCGTTGGTACGTGGAATTCTATGTCAAATCTTCGTTGTTTTCCTCTTATCAAAGTTGGACTCCTGACTTTACACTCAAAGCAGTAGATACAGTAGTGTTCTCCGCTGATTATATATACGATACCTCTGCTAATCTACTTATTCGGATTTTGTCTGATGAATTTGCTGTAGTTCCTAAAGAAATTAACGCTCAAACCTTGTCATATTCGCCCAATATTCTTCTAAAAAGTGTTTCAAATATCACACTTAACGTGAAATCAAACTTTAATGATCTCTCGTTTGCTAATCTTTCAAGCGTTGAACGTGTTGCATTTGATGGCGTTGACGATTCAACTGGATGGACTCCTGCAACAAATTTTAGTCTTATACTGAGTAGTCTTATTGTAGCTAATCCAAAACTGAACGTTCTTGCATATAATGCATCACGACCACTTAAAGAAATAATTGGAAAAACCTCAGATAATAAATATATCGTCCTACCTGCTAGCATTACAACTATCGAAATCCTTGATGGTACAACTAAGACTTCGGATTTTATGTTAGATACAACTGGTAAAAATATAAGTTCAATAATCTTCCCCAATAGTCTCCGCGAATTTGGTATCGGTTCTCTTGAGAACACTGCTTGGTATCTGTCGCAACCTGACTATGTAATAGTTCAAAATGATATTTTGTATAAATATAAAGGCACAGCAAATCAGCTTACAGTTCCAGCTTCAGTGAAAATTATAAATAATAGAGCATTCTCAAGGTTCGACTATCAAAATGACGTCATTGTCTGGAGAAGTCTCATTACATCCATACGATTTACTGTTAATTCTAAGCTGGAAGAAATTCGAAGTGAAGCATTCTTTATGGCAAATGGGCTTACCTCAATGGACTTACCTGGGACTGTTCATATATTAAGTCCAACTGCATTCAATAATTGTTACTTTAGTTCAATCACTGCAAAATTGCAAAATAATGGTATGGTTCTAATCCGTGGCAATACTTCCTCTACTCTTGTATCATATGATAGTTCAGCTTCCTCAGTTATTATTCCTGCTGAGGTGAAGTATATCCTACCTGGTGCATTCAAAGGCAATACTACTATTAGATCAATTGCGTTTGCAAGCAATTCACTTCTCACAAAAATCTGGGACGAAGCATTTGCCAATTGCACAAACCTCACCAATATAACAGGGATTCCATCATCTTTAATATATATAGGAAAGGATGCTTTGAAAAACACCAGCTGGTCTGGCGCAAATCAACCTTTATTCCAAATTGACACTCTAGGAACTGTCGGACTAGTTTACTATTCTGGTAGCAAAACTGTCAAATTTGCGCAATCTGAGTCTGCACCGTATAACAGTGAGAACATTATTATATATGGTTCTGCTTTCGCATCCCTTAGAGCTGGTAACGACAGTGCGGCTATTACCTTAATAATAGATGGTGCAAATTTCACAATAGAGATCGAAACATTTGTTGATATTTCAACTCTCTATATTGCAGATTCGCTTGTAGCAGCATATATTGCTGAATATCAATCCCTCTATAATGTTGATCTTTCTGATAAAATTAAAGGACTATCCGAATTGTAGTATAGCAAATTTTTAGTTACTGTTCACACACTCTATGGAAAAACAAAATTACAATTCACACGTTGCAAGATATTTAAAAATGTCAGCTTTATCAGAAATGGTCACAACATAATCGTGTCAAATAGAAAAAGTTCATTAAAACAGTAATTTATGATATTTGTTTTAGATTTAGCATCATAAATTTATAAGTGAACAGTACCAATTTTTATCTTAACTAAAATGCAATCTCTGCATTTAGTAGACAAACACCTAATTATATGTTAAATTAATAATATAAGGAGTCGACCAAATGAAAAAACTTATTATTACCATTGCATTAATTTTAACTACCATTATAGGACTTATGACTCTTTCAGCATGCAAAGAGCCTCCAGTTACACCACCTAGTAGTGAAGGAGCCATTCTCACTCCGCTTGATGCATTGCTTGACTATAGCTCCAATGCAAGTTTTTATGATACCTATACTCGTTTCGAGTATGAAGGCAATGCTATAACAGAGGCTGAACAATTAAACGCAAAAATTGAAAGCGAGAAAATAGCATCGGGTTTCAATGCTAACACTTTCGAATGGAATGATGATGTCAGCACTGCAAAAAAGATATTTACCTTTTCTACAGGGCCTGAAATTATTGATCGTTTCGAAGAGGCTGGTCTTAGATATGAGAAAGCTAAACTTCTTGTTAATTACATCACTCGCCAAGCATCTACTGCAAAATATGAGCTTCAAATAGGCACTGGCGATTTTTTAAGTGACTACGATCAGCTTAATGAACTCAACGATCTATATGATGAGAACGAGAATCTCGAGCTAACTGTAGATGGTGAAACAAAGTTCATATACGAAGTTGTTCAGTTAAAGCGATATAAAATTTTGGGCGAACTGGTCAAAATATTTAGTGGTGACGGTGACCAAGCGGCTAGAACTGCTATAGAGATTATAGCTTATGCGCAGGAAGTTGTTACAAACAAAATGATTCCCGCATACAATGATGCGCCAAATAAGGCTTACGTTGTATCTAATCTAGGCACACTTAACTTAGAATCCTTTACTAAAGAAGTATTGTTCGATTATGATACATTAGTTTACTTTTTAGTATTTGCTGAAAAATCTCAATTAAATGATACCTTTCAGCCTACTGTAAAAAAAGATTTAGTAAAGCTTTTTGGTTATTATTATTTGTACGAGCGTTCTGACTACAATTTTTGGTCAATCACTTATTCTCGTGCTAATTATGTTGAATATCTTTCATTAAGCATGAAAGAATATTTTTCTACAATTGACGAGGCTCGCAAATACACAAAATATGATAGAGATCACTACGCTAAGGCGTATCGATATTCCGATGTTTGGTATGAGGATTACTATAAGACTCATTTTAATTTCCAACAACTAATAGAAGAAAAAGACAAAAAGATTTACCGCGAATTAGATGGTAGAGGAAATGAAATCGACATGAGCGATGCTTTTTCAACTTTATCTGCAGCGGAAGGTGGAAAAACCTATTCTGAGCAGATGAAAACTGCTATAGAAAACAAACGACTTACTTCTAATTTGCTTGTTAGCGATATTAACTATGAATATACTGGCGTTGACAAAAATGTTGTTGAATATCAAAAAGTTAGTTACGATTACTACACATTGTCTGAAGCACTTCGAGATGTGATCGAAAATGATACAGCCTCGATTCGACCCTATATAGATGATATAAAATATGTAAATCTTAAAGTAAATCAACTTAAAAGCCAATATTACACTATTTCACATGCCAAAATTGCAACAGCTGGCGAAATTAAACACATCTCAAACGTTCTAATCTATCAAATTCATTCCTATAATGCTGATTATATTAGAGGCATGCAATCTTATAAAAAATCAAATGTTGTACTCCTTGCTGAAATTAAACGAGAGGAAAATAAAGCATCCCCCGATCTTTCCATAATTCGTGAAAAAAATGACGAAATTGGGCGCAATAACATAATGAAAGAAAATATGCAAACAAACTTTGCAAGAGCGGCAACGAAGACACAAGTTGAGACAGCACGCAATCATAACTGGACTTTAGTTGCTCAACAATTGAAAGTCACAATAACTTTAGATTATAACGCATTCCATAACGAAATTACATCGGGAAATACTAAGCGCTATAATGACCTAACTGCAATTCAAGTAAAAACATACTTTGAAGACACCCTTATAAAACGAAAGTGGACAATCTATAATTCAGCGTTAGCGAATCCAAATGAACCAGAGGTTTCACGAACTGAAAATAATGGCTGGAAGAAAGAATACGATACAGATCATGATATTTCACGTGTTCTAAATGCTCACGACATGATTATTCGACATGCCAATAGTCAACTTCAAATTACTTATAACGATGCATTTGACGCTGTATACAAAGAATACAAAAATGTCCCAAGTGGCACTGCTTCGACTATCAACGACTTCACTCTTACAACAAATGATAATTACATTACCTGGTCTTATGCCTACAATGGCTCTGGTGTGTTTTCAGCAACTCTTAATAACCTACCCACAAAAGATAAATACAATAGAACATTTAAAACTGAAACTCTAGACAACTCGGCTAAGCCAGCCCTAGCTTTTTGGGACAACAGCTTTGGCACTGACTCTGAAAGCAGATGGAAAGGCACTGCTACCGATAACGGTTTCAAAAGTGCTTACTATTTAAAGAATGACACCTACGATGGTATTTCATTTATGTTTGCAGGGTGGTTTCTTGATCCTCAATTCAAGTATATAGCTAGACCCACTGATACCTACGACTATGATATCTCGCTATATCCAGCATTTTTTGTTGTGAAATCAACTAAAGTATGATATCTCGCTATATCCAGCATTTTTTGTTGTGAAACCAACTAAATAGTGTTTTTCAATTGAGCACATTTTATTAACTTATTGACCTTAATAACTAAATATTAAACTAATTAACCAAACAAAAAGCACTATATTTAATAGTAGTGCTTTTTGTATTTTTAATTTTAGTCATCTAAATATAATCAGTAAAGGATAAAATTATAGTTTCGATGCAATCAAAAAAACTAACTAAATAAATGCGTGTAAATAAAACGGTGAACCGTCGTAAAAATAAATTTACCAAGTGTAACGATGATGAAATTTATGCGTATATAAAAAATATCATGAATTTAAAACCCAAGATACTCAACTTGCAATTAAATTGTTGAATTGCATTAAATGTGACTTTGTTACAGTTTGATTCGAGCATCAAGAGTATAAGTGCCGAACCCAAAAAACTCCCGAATAGGTGAAATTACTCGGTAAAGAACAATAACGGGAATCTAAAAAATTAATACTCCTCCCATCAACTTGTACTGCTTGTCTTTTAAATCTAGTCTTTCCATTATCCAATCTCGTTGGGTAATGGATGCAAATACATCTCTGGCATGCCATCAATTACTTTGCGTAATTCTGTTAGCAACGATTCGATGCTTAAAACGAACGGTTCGCTAATCTGGTTCGAATTTCTTTCCATACTTGTTCTATTGAGTTCATTTCTGGCGTTGTAGCGAATATGTACCACTACACATCTAGAAATTTTAGTATATTTTCTTTGTGCCACCATGCATTATCACAAACTAATACAATATGATCGTGTTTGTATTGTTCACTGAGTTTTTTGATAAATTCATTCATCTTGGCATTTTGCGCCTTTCGATTATTTGCAATTTCCCATTCTTGTTTTTTCGTTGACTGCTTTTGGCCATTATGTTATAGATAAAAGCTCCCGTAAGCTCCTATAGCGGCAAAAAAATCTCAGAATTTTGTATTCGCTCTTGGAAACGGCGGGTCTATGTCCCTTTTTACACCAACTACTTAACACAGATATACGACCAAAACTAACCTCATCTTGAAAAAAAGTCGAACTTTTCGCCCGTGTGCTTTCCTTTCATTCGGTTTTTTCTTTGCTAAAGCACTATCTTTTTTGGCTTGGAGGGCTCTACTGGTGCGACATTGTCTGTTATTTTATGGTCTATCTCTTCTGGAATGTGGATAACTTTTTTTCATCTTTTTCATCTTCGTCCACCAAGACGAAAATTTGTCAAAATTCGCTGTTTTACAAGATACAAGGCCATTTTTTTCAGCTTCCAAAAAAAGAGGCGTAACTGCTTTTTTTCTTCTATTTTTGTTTTAATTTTTTTGAGGCCTCCATCGCCTCCTCGCTTGCCTTTTTAGGATGCTTTCCTCTAGGCATCACTGTCGCCAATCATACGTTTTAGCAACTTATAGAAGCTTGATGATTTGTATTTGACTCCAGACATTTCCACGAATGCTTGCTGTATTTTTCTATTCTTGCGAATTTCCCTTTTGTAGCATCTCCCATTAGTTCGTTCAAATAGGTCTCCTCTTTTTCTTGCGATAAGTGCCGGTGATTAGTAGCATAATGAGACCGTATTGCGTTAACCCGCCTCGTCTGTAGGCAGTAGTCCAATGCGCAATGCTTCCTTTCGAACATCCCGTTATTTTGATTAAATTATTGAGTGACTGCCCATTGGATCGATAATAGAGAGCTTGCAGTCTCTTAAAGTACGAATCAACTTTTTTATATTATGATATTCGCTGGCTAATTCCATTATGTCGTTCTCAGAAAAAACGTTCATTTCTATCAGTTCACTCCTAAATTAATATAATAATTATATCATATTTACAAGTAAACAACAATTGCCCAATGCTTTAATTTCCTATTTTTAGTGCGATACTAAAAGAAGATTAGTGTTAAAACTTAAATCGGGAAAATTTCATTATTATAATAAAATCATAATGTAGTCTACTTTACATGAATATAAGATTAAATTTTAAAGGCTAAATATTTCAATATCTGCCCCTTACTTTTTCATTGATGCTTTCTAACATTAATGCAATAAAATAATTAGAACCTTTAAAACCAGTTTGTATTAGTCTAGTCTTTTTGAAATACTATTAATTTTGCTACTTTTGAAACTTTATTTCAAAACTAAAGATAAAACTTCAAGTTTAACATCGAAAGATGAATAAAGGTTATAACATAGAAGAAAGCAAGAAATAATTTCAGTTGTTTCTGTAAATTTTTAAAAAATTCCTGTGCTAAAGGTATTTTATAGCTCATCCTTTTGATAGTAGAGAAACAGTATCTTAAGGATAAAATAAATATCACTTTATGATATAAACGAAAAATGCAACCTTTTCGTTTGTTAACTTAGTTAATGAACTGAACCAAAATCAATGTCAATAGTGTAGCACATTAATAATTAAAAAACAATCTCAACACTAACAAATTTTTCTACAACAGGCCCTACAACAGGCCATATTTTACAGTTCACACCTCAATTAAATTAATTGTTAATGGCAACCTCTAAAAACCTCCCAGTGTTTCGCTAATGAATTCCTGTGTGCTTTTTTCACTAAATTTCATTTATGTCGAAAACAGATATCATTACTGCTGATTTAAGATACCCAAATTTGCATAATTTACTAATATATGGTATAATATAATCATTAAAACCGAGGTGAAATGCAATGCATAATTTTTTTGGTGATGATATTCAGTTTAAGGCCATTGATAAAATTGGGGATCCGTTAGTTAAACTAAATAAAAACATTGATTGGGAAATATTTCGCACACCTATTGAGACTAATATACATAAAGATAGAAGCAAAGGTGGGCGTCCACCATATGATGCAATCCTTATGTTTAAGATCGTAATACTCCAACAATTGTATGGGTTATCTGATTTAAGCCTGAGTTCGAAATTAACAATAGGCATAATTTTATGCGTTTCCTAGGACTCGAATCTGGGGATAAAGTACCAGATTGCAATACGATATGGGTGTTCAAAGAAGCTCTTAAAGAAAACGAACTTGATCGCACACTGTTTGATTTGTTAAATAAAGTACTAGAAGGAAAGAATATAATTACACATAAAGGTAGTATTATTGATGCTACATTTGTTACCGTCGACAAGAGACATACAACAAAAGATGACAATCAGAATCTAAATGA
>JAITQU010000093.1 GCA_031288735.1 Christensenellaceae bacterium | reverse complement strand
TCACACATTCGCGCTCGAGTTGAGCACATATTCGGATATATGACACGATTCATGGGAGGAATAAGTTCTCGCTCACACGGAATTGAAAGGGTAAAAAGAGATATTACGATGATGAATTTAGCTGCAATTTGAAGCGTTGTTCGTACTTAGTAGGATAGCTCTGCCAAAAGCGGAGGAAATACACTTAATAATGTAAAATATGTGGAAAAAGAGCTTAAAAAGGAGGCAAATTGCGATTTTTATGTCAATTTTAGGAATAAATATTTTTAACTGTAAAATTTAAAAGCCTTTTTCTAAATTGTCATGAAAAAACATTGTTTTTAGAGGTTGCCTAGTGAGTTTTTAGCAAAATATAAATGGTGTTCGAATATAAGAATGTGAGATTATACGCAATCTTACACTATTCAATAGAGCATAAGCTAAAAGGAGCATACTGAATTACAAACATGCAATGTGAGTTTTTGATGCTTACAAGAAGATGTATTTAACGATAAATTTTTTGAGTCATAGAGATGTGAAAAAAAGCACATAACGATATAATTACAGTAATAAGTTAACTAACCTTAGGAGGATTAAATGTATGTCACTAGTAACAACAACGGAAATGTTCAAAAAAGCATACGCTGGTGGGTATGCTATTGGTGCTTTCAATGTCAACAACATGGAAATTATTCAGGGTATCGTTGAGGCGGCAAAGGAAGAGAAAGCACCACTCATATTACAGGTTTCTTCAGGTGCTCGCAAATACGCAAACCCAATTTATTTAAAAAAGCTTGTCGAAGCCGCCATTGAAGATTCTGGCTTACCTATATGCTTGCACTTAGATCATGGTGACACGTTTGAGCTTTGCAAAGATTGCATAGAGAACGGTTTTACTTCTGTTATGATAGATGCATCTCATCATAGTCTTACAGAGAACATTAAAATAACAAAGAACGTTGTCGATTATGCTCATGATAAGGGTGTTGTAGTAGAAGCAGAGTTAGGAAGACTAGCAGGAATAGAGGATGCCGTGAATGTATCCGAGACGGATTCCTCCTATACTAATCCAGAACAGGTACAAGAATTTGTTGCTAAAACAGGTGTTGATAGCTTAGCTATTGCAATTGGCACAAGTCATGGTGCTTTTAAGTTTAAAGGTGAAGCAAAATTACGTTTCGATATTTTAGAAGATGTGGCAAAACGCTTGCCAGGATTTCCAATTGTGCTTCATGGTGCATCCAGTGTTCCACAGCAGTTTGTTGAAACCATTAATCGATATGGTGGCAACATGCCTGGTGCACGTGGTGTTCCTGAGGATATGTTGCGCAAAGCTGCAACAATGGCTGTATGTAAAATAAATATTGACAGCGACTTGAGAATGGCAGTTACTTCAACCGTTAGAAAATATTTTAACGATAATCCATCTCACTTTGATCCTAGACAATACCTGGGCCCTGCTCGCAATGCTGTCAAGGAAATAGTAAGGCATAAACTCATAAACGTCCTAGGTTGCAATGGGAAAGCGTAGTATAGCATAAACTATTATTTTGTTGCATACATTTAACTACTGGAGTTGTGTGCGAAAAGTAAAAACTACAATTTTTTATGCAATAAGAACTAAAATTAATTTGACAAAAAGGTTAATACAAGCAAGTCGTGCGCATTTTATCCTCTGCACGGCTTGCTCTTTTCTTGGTGTCTTGATAGCAATATTAATTCCACAGAAAACACATACCAGCAGTCAAAGTTTTATTTGGTTGATTTCAGAGGGACAGTTTAATCCAGTTACTGGTGCAATTTGGCTAGTCGTTTTTTCACTTTTACCATTTGTAGTTGTTTCTTTTTCGAGATATGGTTTTTTTCTATTTTGGACACTTGGATATGGCGTAATATTAATAGCATCTATTTTGATCTGGAGAAGTGCATTTATTAGCGTTTCTGTAAGCGCATTTTATGGTGTTTTATACATAATACTGTTTATAATTCCAGTTTTCATAATCGAGCTTTGGTCTCTCTCATGTACCTTAAATTGTATCTATGAGATGTGTGGCCTGTGTAATCACAAACGGTCCTACGTTACCCTTCGATTTAGTACATTGTTTAGTGCTATGAAATCATTTCTTTTCACGTGCTTAGCATTCAATGTTCTATGGTGGGCGATTCTTTCAATTATTTTTTCCTGCATTTTTGCATAAAACATTAATATTTACTAAAAATATAAATGAGGTATTAATGAAAAAATTATTGATTTTTATGTTTTCGCTAGCGATATTTATGGGACTCAGTATAGGGTCGACCGCAGTCGCATATGCTACAGCTGACACGGTCCAAAGTGCTAAAGCTACTGCTAAAAGCGCATATTTAATCGACTATGAAAGTGGAAATGTATTATATGAAAGAGATGCAGATAGAAAACTACCAATTGCTAGCATGGTAAAAATAATGACTCTTGTCCTTGCTTTTGAGAGTATTGAGAGAGGAAACCTTTCTCTTGATCAAAAAATAACTATAAGTGACGATGCCGCTCAAATGGGTGGCTCTCAAATGTTCCTAGAAGCCAACACTCAATACACGCTTTCAGACTTAATAAAGGGGATAAGCGTGTGTAGCGCAAACGATGCTTCCTTTGCAGTAGGTGAGGCGATAAGCGGATCCAAAGAGTCCTTTGTCGATTTAATGAACGTTAAAGCAAAGCAATTAGGTATGAATAATACAGTTTTCATAAATATGACAGGATTGCCAGGTGCTGGTCAGTATAGCACTGCAAAGGATGTATCGCTCATGATGAGTACACTTCTCAAAAACAGCCTTTATTATGACTATAGTAAGATATTGATGGAAAATTATCAGCATCCAGATGGTCGTATAACTGAGATGGTGAACACTAACAAACTGGTCCGATATTATAATGGCTGCGACGCTGGGAAAACTGGATTTACAAATGATGCATTATTTTGTTTATCAGCATCAGCAATGCGAAGTGGACTACGCGTAATCGCTACTGTAATTGGTGCCTCAGAAAGCAAAACACGGTTTGCTGAGGTCAGTGGATTGTTCAATTATGCTTTTGCTAATTACAAGAAGGAAACAATCGTGAACAGTGGGGATATTATTAATAACACAGTTGAGGTTATAAAGGGAGTAGATAAAAAAATTGAATTACGTGTAGCTAAAACTATATCCCAAACCATTAAAATGTCTCAAAGTGTTAACTATTCTATTGATTTTGAGATACCAAAGACATTAAAAGCACCTATTAAAAATGGAGCTGTAGTTGGGACTATTAAAGTAATGGATGGGAACAATTTAATAGGAGAGACCGACATAATAGCAGGTGTCGACATAGATGAAATGGGGATTTCAGATGCAATTAAACAAATTCTTCAAAACTGGTTTATTTGTAGAAACAGGCTTGATAATGCATTCTATAGCTGTTTTTTCACTTAAGTAGACACAGCTGTGGTTATGGAACTACACAAATATGAGTATAAACAATTTAATATAAGAAAGTCCACAAAGAGTGAGATATTTGAAGAAGAGAATTGTGCTAGCAAACTACATTTTGGATTGCTTTTAAGGGTAACGCTACAATTTAACAAAGTAAATTTCTGGCAAAAGTATTTTTATTTCAGCGACACTCTTATTTTCACCTTCATTCGTTTTTGATTTCCACCAAACAATAAACCGAATTTTAGCGGACTCAATTTTGAAACCCTTATTTAAAAGCTCCTTAATATTGTTGTTCCATAGTTTAGAAAAACAAATAACCTTCTTCAAATCCTCTGTGTACCCATAATATTTGTCTGTTGGGATCCCCCTTTCATCAATAGCAATTCGATGTGTTATACACAGGCTATCGCCGCTTTTGAGCTTTTCAATTTCAGCTTGACAGCTAGAAAATGCCACTAATTTTACTCCCTTATAAGAAGCTGTTAATACCTTCTCGTTGGCCTCAGGATAGTCCATTTCGTCTGATTTTTTGGTTATTCCAGCAATATTCAAGCCGTCGAAATAAGTGTTGTGGCAATGGATATATAAATTATTCTTGGCACGAGTCATGCCAACATAAGTAGCACGTTTGTCGTCATCGTTTAATATGTTCTTCTTAAGCATAAGAAAAACATTATCAAACTCACGGCCTTTTGCTTTATGAATAGTTGAAACAAGTATTTGTGAGCTGTCAACACTACAAAAATCTTCAAATTTTGACTCTTTAATTAGTTGATAAAAATCCGATTTGTATTTTGTATTGGGCGTTTCCTCTTCAAATTTTCTTATTAAACTTTCTACATACTCATAAGCAGTACTATTTGAAAACATACGTTTGGTATCTTCTTTTGCGTTATTCCAAGTTAAGTTGCTGATTGTAGGCAAAGCATCATCTAATTTTAAGGCAAGTATGAAATAGCGAACTTCTATAAGGTTGAAAATACGAACACCTTCATTATCTTGTATGAGTCGTGCTTCTATATTATTCTTAAGTAATAAACTTGTAACGGTAAACGCTTCCTCATTGCTTTCTGTTAAAACACAAGTCGTGCCAGATAGCTGCTTTCTTATTATTTCAGAAACAATCGGATTGCTTAAATTTTTACTAATGTGTTTTGTTATTGAAACCTCACCATCATCTTTACGGACTGCTTTAATTGGTGATTTTTTTAACCTGCTTGGAATACACATCAAAAATTCATTAGCAAGTGCTACTATATTTTTGCAGCTACGATAATTATCTAAGAGTTCGTAGTTAGTTGCTTTATATTCCGCTTGGAGTTTCATAAGAAAGGCAGAGCTAGATCCTCTAAATTTGTAAATATTTTGATCATCGTCCCCTACTGCGATTACTCGCATCTCGGTGTTGATGTTCATAAGATTTTCAACAAGCTCAATCTCTTGAATACTCATGTCTTGTGCTTCGTCTATGACCAAAACCGTTTTAGTTATCTTATTTATTTCAATTTCCTCTGATTTTATGCTACTTATTGCTGTATCGATAATTATACCTGTATCCTCAAGTGAAGCAACAAGTCCTAGTAGATCAAAACAATAGGAATGGAACGTACTTATTTGTATAAATTTAGCTGATTCACCAAGCAAGTCGGGTGAGGCAAGGCGTTTTTTAAATTCTGTAGCTGCAGCCCGCGAAAAAGTAAGCATTAGCAATTGATCATGTTTTACGTCCTCTAAAATGCATAGTGATGCTAATTTATGTACAAGTAATTTAGTCTTTCCACTACCAGGTCCAGCTAGTACAGCAATGTACTTTGAGGAATTGTCTTCTATAATTTTTAACTGAGTTTTTGATAATTCACCAAACAAATTATTATATTTCTCTGGCGTAATGTTAATTTTGATTTCCTTTTCTCTGTTCTTAAAATACTTCTTCAAAAAATCATCATAGTCTATTTTAAAATAATCATCAGCATACTGAAGTGCATTCGGATAATCATTTGTCATTCGCGTAGCGTATTCGCCAACTATGTGAATTTGCTGTATCTTGTTTTCATAATATTTTTCAAATTTTTCATAGTCTTTTTTTATATAAGAACGGTTTGAATCCCGCTCAGTACGTTCTACTCTCATAGCATTATAGGACACTAGAAACGCTCCATCAAGGCGTAATATACCAGTTTTAGAAAGATAAAATAACGCATCGTCTATGTCAGCAAACGATGTTTTTATGCTCATTAAATTAGCTTCATATGCGGCTTTTAGTTCAAGGCAGGAAAAGTCAATATCAATTTCTTCTTTATCGGACTTCGTATGTTGATTTCGCATTTTCGAAAAAAGATATTTTGCTATGAACTTGATTAGATTAATCCTGTGTTCATATTTATGGAGCAAGTCTTCGCTTGAATAATTTGACTTTACAATACAAGTATCTTTTATATCACTTGGACTTCGTGTGATTAAATTTAAAACAACATAAAGATTGAATATTGTTTTGATTTTTTGTATGCTTGTCTTAGACACTTGTTGTTGAGATGGCAAATTCATTTCTCTGAGATTAAATGGTTCTTCTGTTTGTTTCAATTTATCTACAAGCAATTTTTCAATTTTAAAGTATATCTCTAGTTTTTCATACAATTCCCTTTCATCACTAGTCTTTATATAGACCACTAAGTCCTTTTCGTCAGATAATATTTGCTCCTCTCGTAGGGTATTAATGGTTCTTATAACATTCTCCTTAGGGATAGCCAATCGGTCAGAAAGATAATCTACACGGGACTCGCCATCCGTATTGGAGGTCAAAGATTTATAAGTTGATTTTGCTGATATCAGTCTACTGATAATTCGACTGGCATCTAATTTAGCTTTATCGCTTTCAAAATGGGATGAGTTATCTATAAGTTTTGCCGCATCTGCCATGGTCGCTACACGAATACTGGTTGCAAACACTCGTGGCGAGTTTAGTCCCCTTTTTACAAACTGCGCATCCTCTAATGCTGAAATAGCAGTCCTAGCTCGAGTTTCTGTATCGCCGATTTCATCATTCCATCCGGCTTCGCGTGCTATCTCTAATGCGGATCTAGAGACACTAGTATGTTTTTTTGTGATTTTCTTAATAGCAGTCCACACCTGTTGAATTTCCTTTATGCTAATCTTGGTCTGGTTTAATAAAATAAAGTGTTTGTTTAAGTCCTCCTTGTCAAACAGAATAAAGCACTTAGCTTGCATGCTCTCATTCCTGCCAGCTCGACCTGCTTCTTGGACGTAGTCCTCTAGACTAGGAGAAATGTCATAGTGAATAACAATGCTCACATCGCTTTTGTCAACACCCATCCCAAACGCAGACGTTGCAACGATAATTCTGCATTCGCCGTTCATAAATTTTTCTTGATTTTTAATTCGCTCTTCGCGATCCATTTTCCCATGATAGTAAACGGCACCACCGCGCACACCGTCACTATTTAGAGCTTCAGCTATTATTTTAGTGTTTTTTGTTCGTGATACGTAAATAATCGCAGGACCATCGTCGTCAGATAGTAATGTACGCAGGTACTGATATTTTTCATTCGCTCCTTTGTTAAAAACTTGATAGGTTAAGTTTTTACGTTGCTCCGCGCTCGTGAAAAGTTCAAGATCAAGTTCTAGCTTTTCCATAAAATATTTCTTTATATCAGAAATAACTCTTAGCCGTGCGGTAGCAGTGAAGCATGACACAGGTATGCATTTAGATAATTTTTTCTTTTTTTTGTACTCACAAATAAAATCACCGATATATAAATAATCAACACGGAAATCTTGTCCCCAAGACGAGAAGCAATGTGCCTCATCTATGACAAAACGTACAATGTTACGCTTGAGTAATATGGTCTCAATAGATTTTAGTCTCAGTGATTCTGGCGAAATATAAAGTAGAGTTGCAACACCGTTTTCTACACACTCAAATGCTCTTGCTCTTTCTATTGGATCCAAGGCACCATTTATTGTAAAAGCGTTAGCAATTTCAATTTTCTCAAGATTGTCTACTTGGTCTTTCATTAGCGACTGCAATGGCGAAATTACTACAGTTAATCCTCGGACGGACTCTCCTTGCATAAGTGCAGGTAATTGGAATGCAATAGACTTACCTCCACCAGTTGGTAAGATTGTAAGAAAGGACTTCCCTTCTAGTGCTGCAACTACCGACTGCTCTTGAAGCGAAACTCCATCGGAGGTCCTAAAATTAGTATATTTAAAAAACCTTTTAAGTCCCATTTTCCCATCAAGTTTATTGCTACAATATTCGCATTTTTCATGGCAAGGAAGAGAGCGAAAATGATAAATGATGTTTTCAACTTGCGGATATTTTTCAAGTACCCACAGTGGGGTCAGTGAGTGTTTTTCTTCAGTATTAATTAACGCTAAGCTGTAAGCAAGTTCAACCGGTGATTCGTTTACGTATTTTGAAATATCAGTATTTTCGCAAATTTTTGCACTAAAATATGATTTGATGTCCTTACAGCAGTCTCCCTTTTCTTCAAAACCCACATAGCGGAAAAAATCTGCAAACTCTACTTTGTCGCAAAGCAGAGCATAGAAAATGCGTTTCAATTGCGCATCTAATTCATTAAATCGACTAACCTCATCATAAAACAAATTTTTAGCTAAGACTGAATCTAAATATGGATTGTTGAGCTCCTCCTCAGATATGATTTTGTATTGCTTTCCTAGCTTATGATATGGTTTATTTGGAAATAAAAGTGGCGAAAAATAAAGTGTATCTATGAACCTATCAACAGATGCCGAAAAAACTGCATCTCTGACGAAATTTAAATCGTGTTCGAATATATTGTGTCCACATAAGTATTCAGTGTTTTTAATAAAGAGAGAAAAGGCTAGCGGATTGTTTTCATGAAATTCACTATTCTCATCACTGATTGCACCGATGTCGTAGACGTTTTTACCCGATTTGTCGGTTTCAATGTCAAAAAAAACAATCTTTGGCAACGTAAACTCCTTTGTGCAACTTATTGCATGCTTAAATAAATTGATTTTTAAACTTTTTGTATGTATTTATGGTTAGACCGTCAAAACACATACGTTACAATATTAATCAAAAACCCCTTCTCTGATGACGAAAACTGCAGTATTTTACTTTAATTTCCGCATAAAACTTCGATAAGTTATGGCTATAAAACAATTTTCACATCATTAGATTAACACAATAATCTAAATTTACATTTTGACGGTCGAACCATTTATAATACTTCAACTGAAATCACAAAAAGAAATTCAGTAGTATAAACTTGATAAATGAGCTTTTGACATGCACTGACATATTAATATTTTGTGATAGAAAAATGTCTAAGCTTAGTCGTTTAGAAATTAGGACAAACTATTGACTGAAAAGCAAAGCTTCAATTTTAAAAAATTGTTAAATTTTTTATATGCTATCGCCTTTTTGGCATCTAAACTACGAAATTGGCATTTTTAGGAAGTTTATCACATTAAATTCATCAGTGCTATCCTAAATGGAACGAGTCCATGTCTTAAAAGAAGACAATGAAGTTTACGATTAGATTATAAATTGTATCAATCTTTTAAAGAGCATTGTTATTTTCCTACGGTTAATAGCTATCATAGTCTTTCACATATCAATACTTAATATCATTATATAGTAGTCATCTAGACATTCTAGATAGTTTGTACCACTTTGTAAAATGAAAACTTAAGCTACGATAACATCAAATGTGGCACTCTAGTTTTTTATATTTTTTCTAATTGCTATTTCTATGGTTTACTTGAAAATTTTCTAAACTGCTTTTTTTTATTTTCCAAAGTCTTTTTTATTCAATTCATTGTAAACTTGATGAAATATCTGAAATTAGAATTGAAATAGTTAGATTGCTCCTACAATATTTCTACTTATAGTATACACAGAAAAGCACGAATTTACAAGTTTTTAGATATTATGTGCTAACAAAAATCAAAAAAGAATCCTAAACACTGATATAGCTATAATGTGGGTGTCTACTATATTTTATAACGTATATAGCATTTGCTTTTTCGGGTTGTCACCTTTTAATAATAGAATATGCTTAGTAGAATGTGGTCAGTTGTATAATTAATTGTCGTTTTTTGGGGTAAAAAAAGACCTTAAAGACATAGCTAATAATGATGATAATTTCGAATAAGGATTACAATTTATAACAGCAAAAAAAGTGAAG
>JAITQU010000036.1 GCA_031288735.1 Christensenellaceae bacterium | reverse complement strand
CTCTTTAAATTCCCATATGGTATTAGCATCAGGTATTTTTTCGCCAACACATAGATCTAAGAAGTCATTGAACGACAGTCGGTCCAATATCTGATGAGGTGTGAGTAGTAGCAAAATATCGATTCAGAGGGTTTGGCATAAATTTGATATATGTGAGGTTTCCGGTGGCTGCCACATGATTATTTGAAAAATTTTAACCTTATGTGTGAAAAGTCTCCCGCCTCTATAGGCGTGAGATGAATCGCACACCTTGTTCGACCGTCCTGTATTGGCACTTTGAGAATTTGTGATAGAATCAGTGCATATAAGGGAGGTCTGATTTTCGAGTGGACTTGGATAGTAATAATCATTCGACGCAAATGGCTTCGATTACTCAGCTCATAGCGCATTACATCGAAGCGTGGGACGCGCGGGGATAGCTTCTAAAACATCCTGCCGTAAGGGGGAGTTCCCAAGAAGCCACCGTCTCAAACGCCGTAGGCGTTAGTAGTCGGGAGTGCGTCACATCAATAACATGAGGCGATGTTTTATTCACCGCCTCATTTCCTGCTAAATCCATTATTTGGCCTCAAGTAAACGTTCGTTTTTAGAGTTCGCTCCTATACAATACAATACAATACAATAATTTCATCATATTTAAAACGAATAATTTGAACAATGTCTATTTTCTATTTTTAGTGTATTTCAAAAAGAAGAATAGTATGATAGTTAATCTTGCATTTAAGTCTTAATTACTAAACATAGATACAATACGGCTCATCGAGAAAGCACGATCGATTTTTAATATTTTTGTGTTTTTTCAGATTTAATCAAGTGTTAGTGTTTAATTCTCTATAAAGTAATATTTCTTCTCCACCATTGAGCGGTAGTTTTATGTCTGAGTTTAAGTCAAGCAGTGTGGTTTCATCTGTATGAAGTGCTTTTGCTACGTCCCATAAACTTTCACCCTTTCTCACAAGATAAAGGCTTATGGCATATTCTGTCTCACTTCGATCTCGAATTTTGCTAATTGAGGAAATATGCTCTATTGTCCTTTCATAAGAAGCATGGACATCTATACAAAGCTCCCCTGTTATTTCAATTTCATCATTGTGTCTAACTTTTGCAACTATTGAATTTACAAGAGTCGAAGCAGTCAAGATATTTGCGATTGGAAAGTCTTTGTCGACAACAAAATTATATGGGACTTCGGCAAGTTCGGTAGTTATTTCATCATTTTCATCTAGGCATATTATCAGCATTGATATTATTCCTTCAACTGCTAACCCGTTTTCATTCGATATCCTTATTGCACCAACCATTGGAGGGCAAATTGCTAAAACAGACCTTAGACGTGAATGCTCTTTTTCTAGCCTTATCATGCTATATATTTTCTCTGAAGCGCCTGTAAGACAAATATTTTCTGTTATGCGTGATGTGTTATATTTAATTTCAAGCTCATCTGTTGAGCTATATGCATCACAGCAAAATTCAACATTATCTTTTTGAATACCAATTCCCTTTACTAAAACTACTATTTCAATATTGACATTACTAGTTGCATCGCTAGATTCATTATCGAGAGTTATAACTGTCGAATTCGCAATCGCATTGCAATAGGCACTCGTGTTTTCTTTCATGTTTGATGCAAGTATTTCTGTAGTAAATGGTATCGTAAAGCATCTAGAATTTATGTTTCCATTTGAAAGATATATAATATAAGTGAAGCATTCACCAGATATTTCACATATTTCCGTACTAGCTTGTGTTTTACTTATCTGAATTTGCGTATCATATGAAAGTATCTTATTTATGTTCTCTTTAACGGTAAATGCCCCAGATGCTACTATTTCACTCTCCTTAATTGGCTCAACGCGTTCAATTATATAACTTTCATTTTTAGTATACACGTCATTTGTAATCTCGGGTAATTCCAGCTTGTGATCAATTATGACAAAACCTCGGAGCTCAATTTCTGTTCTTATTTTCAGATCGGTGCTACCAACATACTCAACTGCTATAACTTGTGCATTTAAATCGACATAATTTTTTGCATGGGCTTCTGCAATTTTAATGCTGGTACTTTTATCCTGTGTCTCAGTGTGACTCAAGATATCGTTTGCATTCCTATACACTATATTGTAACAGACGCTATAACAAATTTTTGTTTCTTCGCTTCCAACATCTAACGAAACAATCCGTGCTTGTGCCATTACACTTATGATTCTTTCCGCACCGCTTAAAAATATTTCTTTATCAACATAAAATTGCATGGGCTTAATTAATTGACGCTTATCACCTCTTAATATCATAAAATTACTCCTTGTCTCTTATGCAATATGTTATGTAACTATCATCTAAATTATGACTAATCAATCTATTCTTTCTACAAGTATTTAAAGCACTAAAATATATAAAAGTTGAATAACACAGTATTTTTTGAATACAAAAATTGTGGTAGCTGTCTTAAAATGTATTTAAATATTCCCCCTCTCCATTTATGCATAGTTTAAACTATCTAACATATGAATGGAATTAGTACTCATTCAAAGTCGAACAATTAAAATATTTGTGGGATTTTTATCACTAGAATGCATTGTAAAACAAAACAGAAAACCTTATGATTATTATAAAAAAACTAGAAAGATAATATGGTTAATTAGGATCTTTCTAGAGTTTTTGGGGGGGCTTTAAACTAATTTGAGACAAGACGTTTCACTAGAGTTTTTTATTTTGTTTTCAAGCTCTAAAGGTCTTATTCATTTATGAAAATAGTATTAGCACAATATAAAAAGCATTTTTGTAGCTCCTAACATCATATAATTAATGACTCCACAAAAGGTTACAAAATGTAGAGCGACACTAAAAGTCCAAATAAAACTATGAATCAATAGGTTTCGTTTTAGTGCATCAATTTGTCTTAAATTTAATATTACGACTCAAAAGATCTGCATAACTAAAAGTGTTTACATCACCATTTGCGTTTCTCACAGTAAATACTGATGGGTATGTGTTTTCAATCGCACCATTTATTGTTTCTATGCGATTTCTTCCCCTGTTTACTTCAATTATATATTGCTTTCCTTTCATCTCGTTTAAATATCGTATCGTCTCAGCAATGTCTTGTTTTATATTTCTCATACATGTATTTTTGCCAATTTTATTTAAATTTATACCTGCTTTAATATTATTTGATTTTACTACTCCAATTACTAGTAAAAATTGCACTAAAAAAGCACGAAAGCACTAATATTGAAATATTTTTAATATAGTAATGCATACTATATAACAGATTCAAATTTAATGAGGTCATATTATGTATTCAATCGCTCTAACTGGTGGCGGGACTGCGGGACATGTTATCCCAAATCTTGCAATTGTACCAGAATTATTAAAATACTTTGATAAAATCATATATATTGGCAGTGTCGATGGGATAGAAAAACAACTAGTCTCAGATTATGGTGTTTCGTTTTTCAGTGTAAATTGCATTAAATTCAATCGCTCTAATATCATATCCAATATAAAAATACCTTACGTCCTCTGTAGGGGGATCGCTCAAGCAAAAAAAATATTATTAAAAGAATTAATTTCCGTAGTTTTTAGTAAAGGCGGTTATGTATCATTGCCAACATGTTTGGCAGCAAACTCATTGAAAATACCAGTAATAGTCCATGAAAGTGATTTTTCCTTAGGACTTGCTAATCGCATTACGTCACTTTTTGCAAAGCAAGTACTTACCTCCTTTTCGGAAACTAAGGGTGGTGTATATACTGGAAATCCAATACGAAGTGAGATCTTTAATGGTAATGCCGCCTTAATAAAAACAAAATACGGCTTTGATAATCGTCCTGTAGTATTAATTTTTGGTGGTAGCTCTGGCTCTCTTGCAATTAATTCTGCTGTTTACCCTATAGTTATGAGCTTAACTAAGAATTATAATATCATTCACATCACTGGCAAACAACAGGTAAATATCACAACACATGGCTATGTTCAATTAAGTTATGCCAAAAACATATGTGATTATTATGCAGCCGCCGATGCGATAGTTATACGCGGTGGCGCAAATAGCCTTTGTGAGGCAATAGCTCTAAGGAAGAAAATACTTTGTATACCATTGCCAAAGGGGCGTAGTAGTCGTGGCGATCAAAGTGAAAACGTAAACCGATATTCAGAAACATTCTTGAGAGTTTTAGAACAAAGTAAACTTACACCCACAACTCTTTTAAGCGAAATTGACCTCCTCTTTTCTATGCCAGATACTAATGAGAAAATGCAAAAAACTAACACCAATGCAATTATTGTCGGTGAAATTATTAAACATGTACATTGATGCTTATTTTTGAGTTAAAATGTATTTTTTTGCTTTCTCAAGTGCAATCGAATTTAATCGATTTATAATATTATCATTATTGAGGTATCAATGCAAAAAAATGCACCTAAAATTCTTGCCGCAGTCCTTGTTGTTACAATCGCAGTTTTAGCACTATTATCTAATAGCAGTAACATTCGTAATCTTCTTGACACCTCGCTTGCTAAAGCAATTGAAGAAGAAGAAAGCGTGCCTATTGAAACACCCCCAGTTACTGAGAATATATCTGACTCGGAGTCTACAACTGACACTATCGTAAATAAAACACTTTTTGATAAATATCCGAAATCACCACTTTCTAGCGATCGTTACCTTTTTGAGCAAAGCATATCTCTAAATGATAAAATAACTCTAAATAAAGTTCACAACACTTCAAGTGGAGCCTTTGTCATCCTTACTACAAATGCACAAAGTGGAGATTTTAATGTTGAGAGAGAGACTGTTGTTGTGGTTAATGTAAGTAAGAGCGGCACAATACAAGGTCTAGTTCGATTAAATACTACTAGCATCGGTAGATATATAACGTCACAAATAACCATTTATGGATTGGTTGTGAGTGTATCTAGTGATGATAAAACCTATCTCTTTCATATAGATGGTTTGTTAGGCATATCTAGAATTATAGAGCTTGGAAAAGCGCAAATGGTGTCGTTGTTTTCTTTAACGGATGGTTATTTAGCGGTTCTAGAAAACGATGCTAACTATGCATACATTATAAAAGACGGTATTATTAACGCCTCAGCATTACTACCAAAAGGGAATATTGTTGACATATTTGAACTGGCAAATCAGTTTATTATTTTTTTAAATACTACGGATGGCTACCGAGTTGTTTTCGAAGATAAAAATTTAAGAAGCTTTGAGCAAAAGTTAATCACTGGTAAAACACTGTCTAATATTGTACCTATATCAAATGAAAATGCACAATCTTTCATTGCTATTGAAAGAATGAATGGTGTTGTCTATTTTACGCGCTATTCTAAATCCTACACCACCAGTGGTAATGAAAGCTTTTACATAGGTCCGTGTGAATCAAGCATGGTATATGGAAATAATGATCGGATTTTTTTATTGTTAAAAACAAACACACACGTCAATTGCTATTTGATTAAACACAACATGTCTGCTCAAATAACAAATTCAGATCTGTTTGATAATGTAATGGAAATATTTGGATGCCATAAATATAATGATGGTTTCTACTTACTCGGCAAGTCAAATGATAAACTTGTTTTTATAAACATTCAAAATAATGGTATTATAACGGAAAAAACAATATCGGAAAATCCACTATTCGTGGACTTTTTGCGTTATCAAAATGGTGAAACAACCTTGTTTTTTACAACATTAAATCAAAACGAAATCAAAATTGTTAAACTTATACACTAAATTCTAGAGATTTTGGTGTTAGCTATTAAATGCCACTTATTGTGTTTAAAAATACTCCTGTCTTTATTTTTTGAAACTTTGGGAGTTTTTAAACCGTAGTTTTAGCCTTTTTATTATGTTCTAAAATTAAAACCCTGGCTTTGTAATTTGATTAGTTGCAAACTTAATTGTTCAATAAAGTCCCGGTTACAGGCTGATTTAACAAGCATCGCAATAAGATTTTCTGTTGATTCTTGTGGGTCTCCAGCAGATAGCATTTTTCTTACTGCCCAAATTCCTTCTAATTCTTTTTGATCAAGTAGCAATTCTTCGCGTCTAGTACCGCTCCTGTTTAGATCAATTGCAGGGAATATCCGCTTTTCAGATAATTTGCGGTCAAGGTGTATTTCCATATTGCCCGTTCCTTTAAATTCTTCATAGATTACATCATCCATGCGACTACCTGTATCTACGAGTGCGGTAGCTATTATTGTAAGACTCCCACCATTTTCAATATTTCGCGCTGCACCAAAAAATCGCTTGGGGTTATGTAATGCGCCAGGATCAATACCGCCGCTTAGAGTCTTGCCTGTTGGCGTTATGACAAGATTGTATGCGCGTGCTAGTCGAGTTAAGCTATCCATTAGAATAACTACGTCCATTCCTAGTTCAGTTAGTCTCTTTGCTCTTTCTAAGACCATTTCCGAAGCCTTTATATGATGCTCTGGCATTTCATCGAAAGTTGAATATACAACCTCACCGTTTATGCTTCTCTTCATGTCGGTGACTTCCTCTGGCCTTTCATCAATTAGTAGTACTATTAGGTGCGCTTTAGGATAGTTAATTGAAATGCTATTGGCGATTTTTTTAAGCAGTGTTGTTTTTCCAGCCTTTGGTGGACTTACAATCATTGCTCTCTGTCCTTTTCCTATAGGTGCTACAAGATCAATTGCTCTAATTGCAAAGTCATTCTTTTGGTCAGCTATTTCTAGTCTGAATCTTTCATCGGGATATACAGGCGTAAGTGAATCAAAATTGTTGCGATTTAATACTCGAAGGGGATCTAATCCATTTATTGATTCGATGTCAACAACATTCCATGGCCGGTTTTCTGCTAATTTTTTTACGACTGCTACTACAAAATCGCCACGCTTTAAGGCACTTTTTCGTATCTTTGGTGCAGAAATGTAAGCATCCTTATCTCCTTGCTCATAGTTTTCTGCTCTTAAAAATCCAAATCCATCAGGACATATTTCTAGCACCCCAGATCTAACCTCTGTTATCTCGAGATCTTCTGGCATTCTGCTTTCAAATTGTTGCATTGATGCCATATCCATTGATTGGTGATTTCCATTATTCATTGATTGAAACTGTCTTTCACTACTAGAATGTGAATCATAACTGCCACCTTGAGACCGATTATCAAAGCGATTATCGTTTGATTGACGATCATATTGGAAACGACTATCATTTCCTGTACCATTGCTCTGCGAGCTTCGATGTGACTCAAATTGCGGTCTGCTTGTTATCAGGCGTTGATGCTGTTTGTTATCAGCTATATTAGATTTCCTAGGAGTTATATTGTTTGCAACTTGTGTGGTCTTCTGCTGATTAAGCACAGTGTGCATCTCTTTTTGTGCTACAGATGAATTAACGGATACATCAGGTCTAATAAGAGGCTGTCCTGCTACTTTTGAGGCAGCACCAATTGTACGATGAGTATGAGACATTGGATTACTAATAATAACGGGTTGCGTCTTAGCACTATGAGTATCACCATGCATCGCATCGCTTTTTGGTGAATGTTTCCTCTCTTCATCGTTTGCGTTAGCACCATTATTGTTTTGATTTTCCTTATCGTAAGTTGCCTCAGGTTGCATCTCTTTGTGTTGAGCACGCTTTAGCCAATCTTTATCAGCTTGATTTTCAGCTGGGTTTTTTTCAGTTTCATTTTGTCTATTTACTATGTAATCAATGAGTTCTTGTTTTTTATTAGCCGCTGGAGATTGATGCCCAAGTTTTCTTGCGCAATCACGTAGTCCCCATATTGTCATTAATTCTAATTCACTCATGCTTTTAATTTCCATTTAAATTCTCCAAATTTGTGATTTTATAGATAATATATTTGCGCTAGCAGAGTTACCGTTTTCGCAAATTAATAAAATTTTATTGATATGATGGATTTTACCTGAAAAATACAACAACATTTCCGCAAGATATTGCTTTCTTTTCGTCAGGGCAAGTCAAAACTACATAAAATGCTTGTTTGATTTTGTCGCTTGTGCCTGTTATTACTAATGATTACTAGTATTAGAGATTTCGTTTATTAATTTGCTTCTTAGAGTAGACATATGTATATATCTATTCTATGCAAAGCAATCTAAAATATGTGCATTTCTTGGAATACATCGCAAAAAAGCCACATTTGTATATTAATGAGTTTAAAACGATTTTTTGTTGATTTAAATTAAGACAATAATTAAATTTAGCATATACAAGGCTTGTCTAAATAGGCAAAAGAGCATGTTAATTTTGTCTGTGGTGCTGTCTACATTATGGAGTATTTGCTTCTAATTTAACGAAATTGGAATCCTTGTGAGTAAAGTTTTTCGCACTGCTACTATTGAGAAAAAATTACCATTGTTAGATGCTTTTTGAAAACGCAGGAGAGTTAGAAAAAATCTTGCATTTGCATTGTGGAAATTCTTTTGTTTGACACAAAACTGTATGCCTTTAGTTTTTAGCAGCTTTGACTTAGGCAAGTATTGAAAGTTTTATATTAATTTTTAACATTTGTGCTCAAAGTTAAATCTACAGATTTTCAATGCTTTAAGTTGAAAACGATAACCTTTGTTCTATCGCCACTAAAATCATTTCTGTCAAATTCCATTGTATTTCCATCTACATATTCAACGTCATCTTTGTCGAATAAATCTGTAAATTCATCAAGACTGTTTAGTGATGTCTTGTATCCATCCTGCATATAATGCATCGGAATTACAACATCAGGCATTAGCATATCAACATATTCCTTAGCTTGGTTTGCATCTATTGTATATATTCCACCAACTGGAATTAGTAATACATTTACCATACCAATAAACTCAGCAAGCATCGGTGACAATTCTTCACCTATATCACCAAGATGGCAAAGCTCAACACCATCCATTCTAATTTTATAGACAATATTCCTGCCACGTTTTTTTCCTTTTTCCTGGTCATGATAACTCAAAAAACCGTTAAGTCTCACGCCATGAAGTTCGTGTGGTCCAGGTGTCTCAATCACTAATTTAGCATCCTTGACGTTTTGAATAGCATCGTGATCGAAGTGCTTGTGACTAATCGTCACTACATCAGAGGACACATCAGGGAATGGAATCCCTACTTTCTTCCCATCATATGGGTCGGTTACGATACTTAGCCCCGTGCTCTCAACAAGTCGAAAAGAACTATGTCCTAACCATTCAATTTCCATTTTTAGCTCCTTAATGTAATAAATTTTTTAATTTCTATCTTAAACTTGTAAGTTTAGTGCAAACTTTTCAAAATTTTTGCTTTTAGGTGAGTAAATGATTTTTTCAAAGTGATATATTTTCATTTTCTCATAATTTTAGCTTTCTTAATATTTTTTAACACAAACTGCACACAAAACATAAAGATAGTCTTTATCTTCCGATAAGTTCATGTATCCTGTCTGCAGAATTTAGTAGTGGTGACACAGATTTGTTTTGATTGCAAGATGAAATAATATAAGCAATGTATTTAGATAGATCAGCTGCAACAAACCATTTTTTCCCGTTTAAATCATCTTTTGTATAACTTAGATTTGTGCTTATTACTGCAGAAAATTGTTTTTTTAAATAAGCCTTGTCGAATACTTCTGTTCCTTTGGTGAAGAGCGCATATGTAGCTATAATAAATATATTCCTTGCCCCACGTTTTTTAAGAACTCCACATAAGTGTAATATTGACTCTCCTGTCGCTATGATATCGTCGGCTACTAATATATCCTTTCCTTTCACATTTTGACCTATAAATTCGTGTGCTACTATTGGATTGCGGCCATCTATTACGTTTGCATAGTCGCGCCGCTTGTAGAACATTCCTAAATCAACGCCAAGCACTGATGCATAAAAAATATTGCGATTCATAGCTCCTTCGTCTGGACTAACAATCATGAAAGAATCAGTTTCTATTTTCACATCAGGGAAATTTGCAACTAACGCCTTTAACATTTGATATGTTGGAAAGAAATTATCAAAACCCATCAATGGAACTGCATTTTGAACACGGGGATCATGTGCATCAAATGTGATCAAATCTCTTACTCCCATGCTAGATAATTCTTGTAGCATTTGAGCACAATCAAGTGATTCACGATTGTTTCGTCGGTGTTGTCGTCCACCATATAAAATCGGCATAATAACAGTGAGACGCTCTGCTTTTCCACCAGCAGCACTAATTATTCGTTTTAGATCAGCATAATGGTCATCTGGTGACATTGCATTCATCTGACCATAAAAATCATACTTAAGACTATAATTGCCAACATCTACCAATATATATATATCGTAGCCTCTTACACTTTCTTCAATTATTCCTTTTCCATCACCTGTAGAAAATCGAGGACATTGAGCTTCTATTATAAACGTATTGCGCCTAGGTCGCTTAGATTTATCACCAACATCATTATTATACCATGTAACTAAGTATGAATCAATAAGTTTGCCAAGTTTTTCTGCCCCTTTTAGAACAATAAGACCCAATGGGGCAACTGGCGATGCATTTTCGAAAACAGTTTTAAAAAATGTGGGCATTACTCCCTCCGAATTCTTTGCTCGCGCATGCCACTTTCAATATCGTCAATTATATCATACTTATTTTGTATTTTACAACAAATTTAACTTAATTATTCATTTCTTGCCATTATAGGTGTTATTGTTCACACCCCATATGAAAACATCAACAACCTAATTATTAATGACCTAAATCCAAATCAAATTTCAAAAATTGCTATTTTAAAGGGCTTTTCTGCATTTAAAACGATCATGTTGTGACCTTATCCGCTAAAGCACTGACCTT
>JAITQU010000026.1 GCA_031288735.1 Christensenellaceae bacterium | reverse complement strand
ATAAAGAAATATATTGAGGCATATAATGACACCGCAGAACCATTTACGTGGAAAAAGAGGGAGGTGTATGGTTCGCAAATAAAAAATACTATCTCTAATTTATACAATTAAACACTAGTATATGCTAGCTCATGCTAGTATGGATTATGAGGAAATATTGTATAAAATAATACAAATACCATGAATAAAATTAACATAATTATTCATTTTAATACTAGTATATGCTAGCATGAGCTAGTAAATACTAGTATTAAAAAAAGTTTAAAAAAATGTTGTAGAAACAAAAAATTATGTTATGATAGTCTGATTTACTTTGAGATAGCGTGGAAATATCCACGCTATCCATGCCAGATACTGGTATAATGCGGATAATACCGTTTAACGGTAAATCATATAGAAGAATACATAATATTCCGAAATACCCTAATTTTTCGGGGAGACAAGCGTTTTGCCAAAATCGCAGAGAATCGGAGATTTTGGTAAATTTCAACTTATTGATATTTATATCAAAAGTTGAAAAGCGCGAACATTATAAAAGGAAATTCCTTTTTACTGAAAAAGCCATTTCCTTTAGACACAAAAATAAAGAAATACAATAATTTTTAAAACAAAAAACCAAAAAAAATTAATACTAAGCAAAGCGAAGTATTAATTACACACCTATTTAATACCGAATGAAATGAGGTATTAAAACAATTAAACACAAATAAATACAAATAAACACAAATATAATGATAAAACACAATAATTTTTTATACACATATTTATAAACATTTTTATGATGACACAATTAAAATTAAAACAATAAACACTAATGCAATTAATAAAGACAGACACTAAATGTAATAATTAAAAACAAACACTAAACACTAAACACTAAACACTAAAGACAGACATAATGACTAAAGAACGACAGACAAACACTTTTATGTACTCATGAAACTTAGTCCTAAGACGAAAACAATCTGGCACTTGCCAATAATCCTTAAAGCGTCAACTTCTACGATTATCGTTGAACACTTAAAGGACATATATCCGCTCTACGGAGCAAATAACTACGCCCGTAAGGGCACCCTTTGCAACACGTTTCGGCGTGATAGAATATATCGTTCCATTGAATTGTTACGAGCTCAACGGCTGATGAGGCTGGGTGATACGCTGCTACCTATCTGACTAACCACCAGATATAGTAGGCGTATCGGGGCTCGCCGGATGCACGGAGACGTGCTCGTCCGGTGGGGATGGGAGCTGCGAGTAAAATCGCTTCGATCCATTCTAACTGAAAAGATAAATAGCAAATTGGGCGACTGAGACATACTTGGCAATTTAACTTTCACAGTTGATGTCAAGCCGATTTGATTGAAGTGGTGATGCTGTTCACAGCAAAATCCATATGGCGGGATAACAGTAATGTTATAACGCTCACAGCGCGGGGGAGTGGCTAACGGTAACGTATAGCCATGATATAGCTCAACCCGTAAAGGACCTACATCGCGAGATGTAGACCAACGCACCCTAACCGCTTAGGTGGGTGCTACGCTGTAAGAGAGCAAAGAGCAACAAGGCCATAACGATTGCCTATATATGTACCGAAAGTGCGAAAGCATAAGTAAGGGGACACTTAGAATTTCCGTCCCGTGGTTCGCTAAAGAGCCACACAAGTATCGTAGGTTGAAAACGGTTGGACTTTGCACTTGACAATCAAATCTAATCAGGTAAGATCCGAACGGCGCTCGAAAGAGCGAGCGAGGAAGGATAAGCTGATCTAATTACCGATAAGTTGACTGGCTGGCAGTCAGTTGACGTTGTGCCGCCGGGTGGTTCCGGCAAAAAAGGCACGCGGGAAAGGGTCTACCCTTGTAAACAATTCAATATAGGCTTCCCTCCGCACGTGAGTAATCACGTGCGGGGCAGAGTCCTAGCTCAAAAGGCGGGATTAATATGCACCGGAAGGCTGCACAAGATCTATGATATTTCTATAGTTCAAGCAAAAGGGTTTAATGCAAATACCGGCTCGTCCGGGAAGCTGATGAAGTAATGCGGTACGCCGCTATATCAGAAAACAACGAAAAGGAAATTTAATGCTGACAACATAATAAACCTTATTCGTTTAATCGCAAAGCATAAATCTATTGCTTTAGAAATATTAATTATTTATCAATACTTCCGTGTCCTAGCACGGATATCATTAAGGAGGAAATTATGAATATGAAAATACCCCCATAGGGACAAATACGTCTTACGTTTAATCCCATGGAAAATAATAATGATGCAATAACCCCATAGGGGAAATAAATACTAATAACCCAGTAAGGGAGAAAATTATAGGGACAAATATGTAATAATAATAAAATAACGTAAAAATGTGTTTGGATTGTGTATAAAATTAAAGTTCAGGAAAGAACTATTCCTGTCCAAAATTGAAATTGATGGGTAACTTGCAGAAATGTTAGGGCAGTTCTGCAAGTTGTCCATAATTAGGATAAACAAAAGCCCGCTCATGGTCATGCCCAGAGCGGGCTTTTTTATTTTTAAAAAATTACGCTATGGCTAAAATAAAGTTCTTTATGTAAAAACGAATTAAGTACTCAAAATATGGGTGGAGCAGGAATAAGCTACTGTTATTCGAGGGTAAAGAATTTTCTGTAAAAGTTATTATGCAATGACTTTAACCCACTATTCTATTCTTTCTTGAAAAAGCCTAGTTATCTGTTACAATATATACTGTATGATCGTCCTCGAAAATGAGATATATTGAAGTGAGGCGCAATAGCTTGGCAAGATCATCATATGAATAGCCATTTTGCCAACCGACTTGTGCTTCTTTCAAAGTGATAGGAGAAGGCGCACCGCAAATTGAAACAGTCAGAGAAAAACGAAAAAGCTGAAACTAGGGTGCATGGAAGTGTCTGAACTGATTAAAAGCATGCTAAAAGTACGAGAGGACAGTAATACTTGAATAGGTAGAACATGGTAAAAAGAAAGTCAAACATGGACTGTCCTATTAAAAATGATTTAAGGTAGTGGAATCGTGTTTAAGACATTTAGGGGATAATATGACATCTTTACGAAGCATTAAAGCCAGGGTTGAAAGGCTACTGTGGGGTATCGCAGCAGGGCGTTGCGAATTTGAGGGGTGCAACAAGGTTCTTTATCGGCACGAGATAACTGGGTCAAACGAGAATCTTGCTGAAAAGGCACACATCCATGCGGTCAGCCCCGGCGGGGCGAGATACTGTCCTGATAATGATGGTTTCAAGAACAATGTTAATAATCTGATGCTTGTATGTCCTCAATGCCATGCATCAATTGACAGAAATGAGGAGAAATACACTCCTGAAAACTTATTCGCCATGAAATACAAGCATGAGAAACGAATATTCAAGTTAACGGGCATTGGAGCAGAATTACACAGTCATATGGTTTACTATACCGCCGGTATCGCGGGCACACATCATTCCGTTAATGATGGTGATGCCAGAAATGCGCTTGCTCTTTTTGGGAGATATCCATCGGACGATTCCCCGATTGACTTAGGGCAACATGGTAATCTTGTGGAAGACAATGAGGATAATTTCTATGACAGTAACGCTAAGAATCTGTACAGAGTAGTAAAATCAAGGATTAGCGACGTTATTTCCGCAGGTGAAAACATCGCTCTTTTTGCTTTAGCCCCACAACCTCTATTGATGCTCGTTGGACGACTACTCAATGATAAATACAATGTTGCTGTTTTTAACTGCCATCGGCGTAAAACCGATAAGTGGAGATGGGACGAAACGGATAGTAATATTGAATTCCGTTCTAAAATGCCTGACAAAGTATTTGCTACGTCTGGCATCGCTCTCGCATTTTCATTGAGTAGCTACATAGTACCAGAACGGATAAAAGCGGTTTTGGGCGACGATATAGCAATCTATATTGTCACAATTGATTCTCCAAACAGAGGTTTTGTAATATCTCCAAACATTATGGACGATTTTGTTTCCAAATCACGAGAAGTAATGGAAACAATAAAGCAGAGGCACGGAAAAGATAATGACATCCATGTCTTTCCAGCTATGCCTTCTTCTCTAGCAGTCCGTTTTGGGATGGATTATATGCCCAAAACCGATAATAAGTTATTGATTTACGACGAACAAGCTGACAAAGGTTTCGTCTATGCTCTTTCAATTGGAGGCAACAATGACAAATGATCAACTAAACTGCCTATTCTTGCGTGTAGCTGAGGAATTAGACATTTCTGATACTCTCTTTGATAAGGCAGTAACAAGCTATATGGCTTTGGGTGAATACATAAACAATCATTGCGAATGCCTAGTCAATGTATACACTCAAGGCTCGTTCCGACTTGGCACTGTGATTCGCCCTCTGGGCGAGGAGGATGAATATGATTTAGATATTGTTAGTGAAGTTAGCGGCACCCAAACTTTATCACCAGAAGACTTAAAACAATTGATAGGAGACATTCTAAGTGGCTCCAAGCGTTATTCATCAATGCTGGAAGAAAAAAAACGTTGCTGGCGGATTGAGTATTCCGATGAAGCACAGTTCCACATGGACATAACACCAGCAATTCCTGATACAACTGTCTCAAGCGCAATACTTATCACAAACAAATCGAATAATGGAATATGCTCGTTTATGGTAAGTAACCCCAAAGGGTATTCAGAATGGTTTGATATACGCAAAGCAACATCCGAAATAATTCAGAAAATGGCACTCTTTGAAACAAGTGTAGAACCTGCCAAGACCAAAGACAACAAGCACAAATTGCCTTTGCAACGCGCAATACAGATTCTCAAAAGGCATCGGGATAAAATGTTTGAAGACTATCCTGATGACAAACCTATATCCATCATCATAACCACTCTCTCTGCTATGGTATATAATGGTGAATTAGGCGTATACGATTCTTTGGTGAAAGTGCTCGAATCTATGCACCAAGCTATAACGGTTGAAAATGGAAAATACTATATATCGAATCCAGAGAGTGTAAAGAATTTTGTGTAAGTGTCCAGAGATGAGTAAGCATATGGGGTTAAAGATTTTAGTTTAATCTATCACAAGCTTTCGCTCGTCAAGTAGGCTTCGCCTATCTTGACAGAGCTTCAGCTTGTGATAGATTGATTATATTTT
>JAITQU010000225.1 GCA_031288735.1 Christensenellaceae bacterium | reverse complement strand
ACTTCACTTTTTTTGCTGTTATAAATTATAATCCTTATTCGAAATTAGCACCATTTTTAGCTATGTCTTTAAGGTCTTTTTTCACCCCTAAAAACGACAATTAATTATACAACTGACCGATTTGATTATCAGCTTTCTGGAGCGTCGGTGTATCTCTCAAACAGCTTTTTTTTGGGGGACAAGTTTTTTTTTGCGGATTTCTTATATATTATTTTCAAGTTTTAGTAAGTTATTTACAATTTTTTTAAACTATTCGGGAGTGTGTATTAATTTGTGTAAAGAGTTAACGAGACAAATAAGGTTGTTGTTAGCTTTTTTTTCATTTTGGTGACCTCCTAATTTGTATTTTTATTATATCTCCTCCTCCCCGATTTACACAAATTAATACACACTCCCTTCTTATCTTATGAGATATATGAACAAAAATTATGTTCTTTGGTGGTCGGGAAATTTTCAATTTTCTGCGACAATTCATTTTACATTTTACACAACAAATCTTGCCTGTGCTAACTTATCTTAAATGCTAGACAACTTTATTAAACTGTGTTATACTTCATAGCGTTGTTGCATTTTAGAAAGCAATTGTGTTGTGTTTCAATTTAGTTACGAATCTAGGTCAAAATTTGCTACTAAATATTACTGTCATCAAAATCTGTGATTATTCGGTTAATTAGTAGACACTAGCACATCTAAGTATGAAAATTTTTATGGCACCATAGCCAAGTGGTAAGGCAGAGGTCTGCAAAATCTCTATCTCCGGTTCAAATCCGGGTGGTGCCTCCATGTGCCGTTATGGCGGAATAGGCAGACGCAAGGGACTTAAAATCCCTCGAACATTAGTTCATATCGGTTCGACTCCGATTAACGGCACCAATAGCAATATTATTTGAACCAAAAAACAACTGAGACTGCGCAAAAACTCAATTTTAAAAAATTTTTTTTGTGTTAATTTCAATTAAAAAAACGTTACTGTTCACACCCCATATGAAAGCAACAACAACTTAATTGTTAATGACCTAAATCTAAAACAAATTTCAAAAATTGCTATTTTGAAGAGCATTTTCTAGATTTAAAACGCTCATGTTGTGACCTTATCCGCTAAAGCACTGACATTTTCCAAAATATCATGCTATGGACGGACAATAACTATGTTTTCCCATGTGAGGTGTGAACAGTAACAAAAAACGATTCTCTAAATTTCGAAAATTGAACCCAAAATTTGCTCAAATATTTGAATTTTTCCGCAATTCACAGTTTCAATGAAATAATTGCACCTCAAGGGGCAAAATTTAAAAAAACGGGGATTTCCCCGTTATTTCGCTTTGCTTTGGACAGAGCTAGCCTGTGTTTTTTTTGAAAATTCTCTTAATATTGTACGTAAAATACTTCAAACTTTGTTCGGCAAGCAAGCCACTAAGTGCCCGCATGCGATATTTCCAGTTACCGCAAACAACTTTGCATATACCAAACACATGCTCTATTTGTCCTATTCGCTTGTATAACTCTAGATTTTCTCTTGCTATCGGGATGCACTCTCCTTATACTTTCCATTGACATTTCGAAGTACGCATTTGCATACTCCAGATGTGCATTTCTTAATTATTTGTAGATTTTATATGCCATCTTTCTGCAGGTTGTGTTTCTTTGGTGCTAGGATTTGCCTTTGTGGACATTCATAGACATCTTTCTCTTCATCGTATGAGAATTCATTAAGCCTATAACCATCGTTTTCGTCTGGCGGGTCGCGCTTTCTATAACAATTGATGCTACTGTCTCCCAACGCCGAACAATGCGCCTTCGCCGCTTTCTTTCATGACCGCTACGGCTACATTGACGGCCTCGCCACAACTTAGAGCAACATGCGGATATTTTGAGAGAGTACAAAAGTCTTGTATATATGAGGCTGTTACAAATAACAGATGTCGGAAAAAGAAATTACGATGCTTAGTCTCCATATTCAGCGGAGCAGCACCGAGTAAAGAGGTTATAACGTGCTGGGAGCGTGATATTTCGTGGATTTCATAAGGAAGTTAAAAGCGATGTTATAAGCGATACTTATTACATATCACCAGGGAAACTATTCACAGTTGTTATACTCATTTAGTGCCAAAAGGTACGTTTGTAATGGTCGTTGCTCCCAAATATTACAGCATACAGTGCCCGTATCGTTGACTGGTATCTGTCTACGATTAACCAAGAATCAAGGCGTTTGATTTTGGCGGTTGTCTGCTCCCTACGTTCTTCAAGTATAACGTTCAAGGGAATAATGACTATTTCTTGACGGTTTTAAGGAAAGACAAATCAACAGTTGACAATATCGACCTTAATCTATTGCAGTCACATCTTGTACATGTAGCGACAATAGATGAGTATCGCTTCGTGGTTGGCTACCTCGACCACAAGTACACCGAAGTAGACGCACTGATAGCCGACAAACTCGACGATGCCAGCGTTCAGAACATCGGACAGCACATAAGAGAGTTTTAGCCGACAACGAACTTTATCCTGCGGCAACTATAAAGAAATTCTTTATAGTTTAGAAGGAGTGCGAGCGCGAGATTTCGCACGAAGTGGAGCATTACAGTTTGCAAATGATTATCGTCGTCGGGTTCAAGTTCAACAATGACCTAGCCGCGCAATTCCGCAAATGGGCAAACCAAATCGTCAACGATTTTACGATTCGAGGGTGTGTCATGGACGAGGAACGGCTGAGGAACGGCGGCACAATCCCAACGCAGGATTATTTTGACAGACAACTTGAAAAATCCGCGAGGTTCTGCTGTCCAAGTGTCGGTTCTATCAGAAAATAACCGACATCTAAGTCACTGCGCTTGATTACGACAGGACAGCGAAGACCACACGGGAGTTTTTTGCCAAGGTGCAAAACAAACTGCATTTTGCCGTTCATGGCAATAACGCCCCGAGGTCATATACAATCGCATAAACGCCGAGCGAGTGCATATGGGTCTGGCTACATGAAGCGCTTCGCAGGACGGGAAAACACAACGGAATGATGTGACTGTTGCCAAAAACTATCTGACGGGAATAGAAATGCAGTCGTTTGAACTTATCGTGTCGGCATATCTTGACCTCGCCAAAAGGCGGGCATTGTCACACGTCCCGATGACGATGGAGGACTGGTCAAAACACCTTGATTTTATCCTGAAAGCTGACGGAAACGAACTTCTGACGAACGCTGGTAAAATTTCGGTGCAGATTGCCAAGCAACACCCGCTGACAGAGTTTGGGAAATATTGCATCATACAAGACAAACAGTTTGAAAGCGATTACGACAAATTTATTGCCCAACTAAACAGCTTGGAGGATAAAGACAAGCGTGACTAACCATAACAAGGATGACTTTCGCAATGCCTGTTATAGACAATCAACTATTGATAAAACATGCTGTTTCAATGTGTTTAAGGATATACGCTCGGATTTGTAATACTATTTCTTAAGTACAAACTGATAAACTCGAGTCAATAGTTTCGATATGTACACTCACGGTTTTATATTTATGTTTTACTATCATAAAAATGAGTGACAAGGTTTTTGTAGGAGTGTATTTTAATTTTGCAAATTAGACAATGAGACATGCCTAATTTACTGGTGGCTATGTAAATGCTCAATGATTAACAGATTTCTACTACATCGTGTTGATACATATTCCACTATACCAATTTTTCAGCTTTTATATATGCATAATGCAAACAAAAAAACACCCCTATTGGAGTGTTTACTGGAGCTTCTGGGCGGAATCGAACCGCCGACCTAGTGATTACGAATCACTCGCTCTACCGACTGAGCCACAGAAGCGTATTGTTTCGTGTTTTTTTATATAATACATCGCTAAGCAGTTACTTGCTTAATAATTGTTTTTGCAGTAACTGCTAAATGAATAATACTTTTCTCTTTATAGAAACACGAGCACATGCCGAAAAATTCAGCATTAGCTTTACAATTTTCAAATTTAGCATTCGCAATACAGACTGCGAAAAATCTCGATTATAAAAGGACAGCTGTCCGATGACAATAGAATTGAAAAAGACACGAAGTATTTTGCGAAACTAAGTTTTAGCTTAAAATACCGAAATTTTCAATTTTAGGTTAAAGACTATCAGTTGCTCGTTCTTCACAATGAATTTATGTTGCTTTGCGCAGTATTTAAGTATCTTTTCT